>CAIYWM010000364.1 GCA_903929895.1 uncultured Alphaproteobacteria bacterium | reverse complement strand
TAGGATTTCCGCGTCATGCCCACGAAGCCGAAGTGGATGGGCAGGCCGATCACGTCGCAGGGCTTGCCTTCGACCATGATCGGCCGGAAGCGCTTGGACACCGAGGCCTTGGCCTTGATCATGCCGCGCTGGCTCGACACTTCGACCCAGTCACCGTTCCTGATGCCCTTCGCCTTGGCCAGCCGCTCGCCCATCTCGACGAACAATTCCGGCTGGACCACGGCATTGTCGTGCACGTTCTTGGTCCAGTAGTGGAAGTGCTCGGCGAGACGATAGGAGGTCGCCACGATCGGGAACTTGTCGGGGGTGCCGAACGACTTGGCATCGGCCGCGAACACCCGTGCCACCGGATTGGTGGTGACCTTGGGATGCAGCGGATTGGCGATGTAGGCGTCCATCGGCTCGTAGTGCTCGGGGAACGGACCGTCCGGCATGGCGGTGCGGCTGAACAGCCTCGCCGTGCCTTCCTGGTTCATGATGAACGGGCCGACCGACTTGTCGGGCGCCACCGTCGGCGCATAGTCCGGCACGTCTGCACCGACCCAGCGCGAGCCGTTCCAGGTGATGTACTTCTTGCGCTCGCTCCACGCCTTGCCGTCCGGATCGGCCGAGGCACGATTGTAGAGGATCCGCCGGTTGGCCGGCCAGGCGTAACCCCAGTTCGGATGGACGCCGAGACCGCTCGGGTCGCTGGCGTCGCGGCGCATCGAAATGTTGCCGGCCTCGGTATAGACGCCGGTGTAGATCCAGCAGCCGCCCGAGGTCTTGCCGTCGTCGCGCATCACGGCGAAGCCCGGCAGCAACTGGCCCGCCTTCAGCATCACCTTGGTGGGATCGGCCGGATCGGGCAGGTCCTCCAGCGCGTAGCCGTTGATCTCCTTCAGGAGTTCGACCGGCTCGGGATGCGCGGGCTTGGCATAGTTCCACGTCGTATTGAGGATCGCATCAGGAAAGGCGCCGCCTTCCTTCGAGTAGAGCCCGCGCAGGCGGCTGTGCAGATCGGCGATGATCTGGATGTCGCTGCGCGATTCGCCCGGTCCCTCCACGGACTTCCAGTGCCACTGGATCACCCGGCTGGAGTTGGTGAATGTTCCCTCGTCCTCGGCATAGGCCGTGGTCGGAAGCTGGAAGACCTCGGTCTGGATCGCCTTCGGATCGACGTTGTTGAACTCGCCGTGGTTTTCCCAGAAGCGCCCCGTCTCGGTCTCGAGCGGATCCATGATGACGAGCCACTTGAGCTTCGACAGCCCCGCCTGAACCTTGGCCTTGTTGGGCGCCGCCATCATGACGTTGAGCCCCTGGCAGAACAGGCCGTTCATCTGGCCGCCCGCCATCATGTCGACGATCTTGAGAACGTCGTAGGCGGTGTCGAACTTGGGCAGGTAATCGTAAGCCCAGTCGTTTTCCCGGGTGGCCGCCTTGCCGAACAGGCTCTTCTGCTGGCTGACGAAGAACTTCCCGTAGTTCTGCCAGAAACTGGTCTGGCCGGGGCGGATGGGCTTGAAGGCACGCGCCTTCATGTAGTCGGCGTAGGTCGCCTCCCGCTCGTTGGGCAGGACAAGGTAGCCCGGCGTCGATGTCGTCAGCAGCCCGAAGTCGGTGATGCCCTGCACGTTGGAGTGGCCGCGCAGCGCGTTCACGCCGCCGCCCGGGATGCCCATGTTGCCCAGCAGGAGCTGGATCATGGCCATGCTGCGGATGTTCTGCGCACCCGTCGTGTGCTGCGTCCAGCCGAGCGCATAGAGCGAAGTCATCGAACGCTCGCCGTTGGCGGTCGAGGCGATCAACTCGCAGACCTTCAGGAACTTGTCCTTCGGCGTGCCGCAGATCCGCTCCACCATCTCGGGCGTGTACCGCTCGACATGGGCCTTCAGCAGGTTGAGGGCGCAGCGCGGGTTCTGCAGGGTCTCGTCGACCTTCGCCATGCCCTGCTCGTCGAACTCGTACTCCCAGGCCGAGCGATCTACGTAGTTCTTGCGGGCCTCGTCGTAGCCCGTGAACAGTCCGTCCTCGAACTTGAAGCCTTCCTTCACGATATAGGAGGCGTTGGTGTAGGCGTTGACGTACTTCTGGTGGATCTTGCCGTTACCCAGCAGGTAACGCATCACGCCCGAGAGGAACGCGATGTCGGTGCCCGGCCGGATCGGCGCATAGAGGTCCGAAACCGCGGCCGAGCGCGTGAAGCGCGGATCGACCACGATCAGTTTGGCGCCGTTGTTGGCCTTCGCCTCGACAACCCACTTGAAACCGCACGGATGGGCTTCGGCGGCGTTGCCGCCCATGATTAGAACGACGTCAGCATTCTTGATGTCGTTCCACGAGTTCGTCATCGCGCCGCGTCCGAATGTGGGGCCAAGACTGGCCACCGTCGGTCCGTGTCATATTCGCGCTTGGTTCTCCAGGGCCAGTATGCCGGTCGACCGGATGGCCTTGTAGGTGAGGTAACCCGCCTCGTTGCTGCAGGCGGAGCCGGCGAGGAAACCGGTGCTCACCCAGCGGTTGACCGTGACGCCGTCGCGGTTCTTCGCGATGAAGTTCTTGTCACGGTCTTCCTTGGCGAGCTTGGCGATGCGCTCCATCGCAAAGTCCCAGCTCACGCGCTCGAACTTGTCGGAGCCCGGCTTGCGGTGCATCGGGTACTGGAGGCGGTTGGCGCTGTTGGCGAAGCCCAGCGACGCCGCACCGCGCGCGCAGAGTGTGCCGCGATTGATCGGGTTGTCGGAATCGCCCTCGATGTGGACGACCCGCGCCTTGGAGTCCTTCGTGCCATCGGCCGACGAGTAGACCAGGACACCGCAGCCCACTGCACAGTAGGGGCAGGTATTGCGTGTCTCGGTGGCCTTTTCGAGCCGGAACGGGCGCACGCCTGCAGCGAGGCTCTCGCCCGCGCCCATGAAGCCCAACGCACCAACGGAAGAGGCGGCGAGGCCAGCAGCGCTCACCTTCATGAATTGCCGACGTGTGACGGCCATTTTTCGCTCCATCCCTAGCGACGCGCATCAGGCGGTTAAGCGCCTCCTTTTTATCGCGTCTCGGAGAGTGAAACGCGACAGGGGCCGTGAATCAACAGGTTTTTCGTGAATAACTGAAAGTTGAGTGCGAATCCTCGCGTGCGACCCCGCAGATCCCCCGCCCTCTCAGGGCTTCCTTTGGAAGCCCCATGTCTGCGCCAGGATCTCTCCCATCCGGGCGGCGATAATCCGGTTGCCGAGGCTCTCGTTCACGCCATCCCGGGCGTAGTGGATGTGGTCGGCGTAGATCGTGCCCTTCTCCCCCGCGAAGATCTGGGTCAGGTCGAAGACGGGCGCGCCGCCGTCGCGCAGGGTCATCAGCCCGGTGACGATGTTCTTGTAAATATCGCGATACGAAAGGTCACCGACCAGGCGCTTCTCCTCCTCGGTGAGCTCCTTGCCGATGGCCGGTGCCGGCTGGATGAAGTAGGCCGCCTTCACATCATTGTCGCGCGCGACCGCGAACGTGGCCTTCACGTACTTCTGATAGAGGCCAAGCTGGACGTCGAAGGCCAGCTTGTGGTTTCGCTGAATCTCCTCCGGCAGGTGGAAGATGCTGTTCAGCGTGGTCTTCTTGGTCGACTTGAAGATGTCCTTGCCCTTGGCAGCCTGCTCGATTCCCCGCACCACCATGTAGGCGGCGTGCGAACGGCCGAGGATCGGATTGAGCGCCAGGGTGCCGGCGATCCGGCCCATGACCCAGCCGATCGCCGCGTCGCCGAAATTCTCGTCGGCCACGAAGGGATTGACGTCGAGGAAGTTGCTGAGCGGGCGCTCCAGCCGTTCGCTGAAGCCCGGCCAGAAGAAGTAGTGTTCGTTGAAGCCGCCGAGGACGGCAACCGCGTCGACCGACGAGGCATAGAGCGAAAACAGGATGAAGGGCTGCGGCTCCTTCCAAGCGCCGTCGCCGCCGTTCAGGACCAGGAACGGCTTGCCGTTCGGGCTGACGTACTTGTTGTTGAGTTCTTCCTCGAGATAGCGCGGCGCGGGCGGTGCCGCGTTCTGCCCGAGCTGGGACGCCACGGAGCCGCCGGTCAGCATCACGACATAGCGGTCCGTGGTCTTGAGGACCGGATAGTCCGGCCCGAACAGCCCGACGTTATTGACCCACGGCAGGCCGCACGGCGGGTTGGCGTGGTGGACGAAGGCGACGTAGGGATGCGGAAAGAGCGTGTCGACGTAGCGGCACGCAGATCCCTTGGTGGCATCCCGCACGTAGGTGTTCTGCGTGCGGTCGAACAGCTCCTTCGCCGGGGTATAGCGGCCGTCTTCCAGGTACATCCAGGCGATCGCCGTGACTTCAAGCGCGGCGAGCGAGAGGACGATTCCGAAGAGGATGGAGATCCAGCCGAAGATGCGCTGCTTCATCTCCCCGCCCGTTACTTCCTCGTTTCCTGGATGGCCCGCCAGACGCGTTGCGGCGTGGCCGGCATCTGGATGTTGCGCACCCCGAGCGGCCACAGCGCGTCCATGATCGCGTTCATGACCGTGGGCGTCGACCCGACCGTACCGGATTCGCCGACCCCCTTGGCACCGATCGGGTTGCTCTTGGCCGGCACCGTGTCGTCGAGCTGGTTGTTGAAGGTCGGGAAAGTCTCCGCCCGCGGCATCGCATAGTCCATGAACGAGCCGGTCAGGAGCTGGCCGCTCTCGCGATCGTAGACATTCTCCTCCAGCAGCGCCTGGCCGATGCCCTGGGCGCAACCACCATGGATCTGGCCGAACACGATCGGGCGATGCAGCGGCTTGCCGACATCGTCGACCGTCGTGTAGCGCTTGAGCTCGACCATGCCGGTGTCGGGATCGATCTCGACCTCGCCGACATGGGCGCCGTTGGGCCAGGCGATGCCGTCGACCGTGTTCACGTTCTCGATGAAGATCCGCTTGTCGGGCTGCTTCGCCGCCAGTTCGCCGAGGCCGATGCCACGGTCGGTGCCGGTGATGGTGAAGCGTCCGGCCGAATAGACGATGTCGGCAGTCGCCGCCTCGAGCGCGTCGGCCGCCAGTTCCTTGCCCTTGTCGACCAGCTTCTCGCTGCCGCTCAGCACCGCCGAACCGCCAATATAGGCCGAGCGCGAGCCCATCGAGCCGACGCCGCCGACCCGGTCGGAATCGCCCATGGCGATCTCGATCTTGGCCGGATCGATGCCGAGCAGTTCCGAAGCAAGCTGGGTGAAGCTGGTCTGCAGCCCCTGGCCCATGCCCTGGGTGCCCATCCAGATCACGACCTTGCCGTCTTCCTTGACCTCATAGTGCGCCATCTCGTTCATGACGTTGGCGGAGGTCCATTCGACATAGGAGGCGAGTCCGCGGCCATAGAGCTTGCCGCGCTTCTCGGCGTCCGCCTTGCGCGCTGCGAAGCCGTCCCAGTCGGCCGCCTCGAGCGTCTTGGTGAGGAAGAGGTTGAAGTCGCCGGAATCGTACTTCTCGCCCATCGCCGTGGTGTAGGGCATCTGCGCGGGCTTCACGAAATTGCGCCGGCGCAGTTCGGCGGGATCCATGCCGATCTGGCGCGCCGCCGTGTCCATCATGCGCTCGAGGTTGAAGATGCACTCGGGACGGCCGGCGCCGCGATAGGCGCCGATCGTGGCGGTGTTGGTGATGACGCAGGTGATCCGGAGATCGATCAGCGGGACGTCGTAGGTGCCGGTCGTCACCGTGGGGCCGACGAACAGCGGGATGACCACGCCGCCGCGCGAGGGGTAGGCTCCGATATTGGCGAAGGCTTCCATGCGCAGCGCCAGGATCCGGCCGTCCTTGTCGAAGGCCATCGACGCCTTGTGGAACTGGTCGCGGCCGGCGGTCGTGGCGGCGAATTCCTCGCCGCGCTCGGCGCGCCAGCGCACCGGCCGCTTCAGCACCTTGGCGGCCCACACGGCCACCGCCTCGTCCGGCTGGATGCCGACCTTCATGCCGAAGCCGCCGCCGATGTCGCGCACGACCACGCGAACCTTGTCCTTGGGCATCTTCAGGATGACGTCGCACAGCGTGTCGCGCGTGACCGACGGATTCTGGCTGCCGATATGGACGATCAGACGGTCGTTCTCCCACTCCGCCATGACCGCGCGCGGCTCCATGGCGTTCACGATCAGCCGCTGGTGCACGATATCGAGCGAGACGACGTGGGCGGCCGCCTTGAAGACCTCCTCGGCCTTGGCATGGTCGCCGAACTTGTTGTAGCCGGCGATATTGCCGGGCGCGCCCTGCCAGACCTGCGGAGCGCCGGCCTTCAGCGCATCCTCGATCTCGGTGACCGAGGGCAGCTGCTCGTACTCGATCTCGACCAGCTCGACGGCGTCCTGCGCCTGCTCGCGCGTATCGGCCACGATGGCCACGACGGCCTCGCCGACATAGCGCACGACCTCATGCGCCAGCGACCGGCGGGGCGTCATCTCGGGCTTGCTGCCGTCGGCGGCGGGGAACATCGCCGGGAAGGCGAAATTTCCGACGCCGTCCTTCTCCATGTCGGCCCAGGTGTAGACCGCGACGACGCCCGGCGCCGCCTTGGCGGCTGCCGTGTCGATCTTCAGGATTTTTGCATGGGCATGCGGGGAACGAACGAGGACCACATGGGCCTGATTCGGCCGCGACAGGTTGTCGGTGAACCCGCCAGTTCCGGTCAGGAGCCGGTCGTCCTCGACACGCTTGATGTACTGAGCCTTGCCAAACACCGCCATACGCCACTCCCGCCGCGAAATCCCATCCGGATCGGCCGGACTATAGCGGCGAAGCGGCGTCCCACAAGTCAGCGCGACGGATCGCCCCCAGCTCAGTGGCGGAGGCTGGGCATCTCGGGCAGCGGCACGATGCGGATTCCGGCCGCCTCCAGCCCCTCGCGGACCGCCTTGGCGACGCTCACGGCCGTCGGACCGTCCCCGTGGACGCAGATAGAATCTACACGGCAGGGAATGCGCTTCCCCGATGTGGAATAGATCGCCTGCTCGTCGACCATGCGCCGGACATGCTCGACCGCCTTGGCCGGGTCCTTGATCATCGAATTGGCTTCCTTGCGCGGCGTCAGGAGGCCGGCATCGGTGTAGGTCCGGTCGGCGAAAACCTCTTCGGCGACGCGCAGCCCGTGCTTGAGCGCGGCCTTGCCCTGCTCGGTGTTGGCCTGGGCGAGGAAGATCAGGTCGCGATCCACGGCCCTGGTCGCGCGTGCGATCGCCTCGGACATTTCCGGGCTCTCGGCCGACATGTTGGCCATCATCCCGTGCGGCTTCATGTGGGTGACCTTGGCGCCATGCAGGGCAGCAATCGCCTGCAACGCGCCGATCTGGTAGGCGATGTTGGCCTCCAGCTCCTTGATCGTGAGGTTGATGACGCGGCGGCCGAAGCCCTGCAGGTCGGCGAAGCCGGGGTGGGCGCCGATCGACACCCCGTTCTGAGCGCACAGCTTCACCGTATCCATCATCACGACCGGATCGCTGGCATGAAAGCCGCAAGCCACGTTGGCCGATGCGACGATCTTCAGGACCTCGGTGTCGTTGCCCATCACCCAGGGTCCGAAGCTCTCGCCGAGGTCCGAGTTGATGTTGACGTGTCCTGCATTGGTCGCGGCGGCCATGGGAGACTCCCTCAATCTGAAGCGCTATCCTAGCAGATGTGAGCGTTCGATACCTCTCCTGCGGCGACACCGCCTTCACCGTCGAGTTCGGCAACGAGATTTCCCCCGAGATCAACGGCCGGGTCATGGCACTTCACGCCGCGATCGGCCTGGCCCGCGAGGCCGGGGAGATTTCCGGTGTGATCGAGACCGTCCCCACCATGCGGTCCCTGATGGTGACCTACGATCCTCTTTCGACCTCCCGCGCCGACCTCCAGCCCAGGGTCGACGCGCTGATCGCGCGCGGCCTGCCGGCCGACGCCGGGAGCCGCAAGGTCACGCTGCCGTGCTGCTACGACGATCCCGAATTCGCGCCCGACCTCGCCGAAGTCGCGGAACGCACGAAGAAGACGCCGGAAGAGGTGATCGCGGCCCACCTCGCCTCGCCGTTCAAGGTCTATGTGCTGGGCTTCATGCCGGGCCTCGCCTACGTGGCGGGGCTCGACCAGGCGCTCTTCCTGCCGCGCCGCAGCCAGCCGCGCGTGCGGGTGCCGCGCTCCTCGGTCGCCATCGCCATGGACATGACGACGATCTACCCGTTCGAAAGTCCCGGCGGCTGGCACCTGATCGGCCGCACGCCGCTGTGGATGTTCGACAAGCGCCGCGAGCAGCCGGTCTTCCTGTCGCCCGGCGATTCGCTTTCCTTCGAGCGCATCGACCGCGCGAGCTTCGACCGTATCGCCGGCGAGGTCGAGGCCGGTACGTTCGACTGGTCGAGCCTGGTGAAGAGCAGATG
>CAIYWM010000363.1 GCA_903929895.1 uncultured Alphaproteobacteria bacterium | reverse complement strand
TGCAGTGGCTCGCCCACATGCACGAGGAAAGCCGCCAGAAGTCGGCCAGGATGGGCGTGGACTTGCCCTCGTTCGAGGAATTCTGGGAAGCCGGAATCGCCAAGGTTCCTGGTGAGAACACCGAGCCCGTGATGCTCGCCAAGTTCCGCGACGATCCGGCGGCGCATCCGCTCAAGACGCCCTCGGGCAGGATCGAGATCTTCTCCGAGAAGATCGCCTCGTTCGGCTACGACGACTGCCCCGGCCATGCCACGTGGATGGAGCCGATCGAGTGGCTGGGCTCGAAGACCGCCAAGCGCTATCCGCTGCACATGCTCTCGGACCAGCCGGCCGACAAGCTGCACAGCCAGCTCGACCACAGCCCGCACGCCAAGGCGACCAAGGTGAAGGGCCGCCAGCCGGTCACGATGCATCCGGAAGACGCCGCCGCGCGCGGCATCGCCGACGGCGATCTGCTGCGTGTCTTCAACGACCGCGGCGCCTGCCTCGCGTCGGCCCAGCTGACGGACCGGATCCGCCGCGGCGTGGTGCGCCTGTCGACCGGCGCATGGTTCGACCCGGAGGATTCCGGTTCGAACACGCCTCTCGAGAAGCACGGCAATCCCAATGCCCTGACGCTCGACATCGGCGCCTCGAAGCTCAGCCAGGGCTGCATCGCGCAGACCTGCCTGGTCGAGATCGAGCGCTTCGACGGGGTCGCGCCGGCGGTGACGGCGCACCAGCTGCCCTCGTTCACCGGACGCTGAACCTACCCTCCGGGCCTCCTTCGCCATTGACATCGCGAGTGTTTGATATGCAAATGCGAGTGACTTGCAATTAACCAAGCGAGGCGAAGATGGATCAGATGATGCAGCTGCATTCTGCGGGCGAAGCGTCCCGCGCGAAGCCCGAACGCGACGCCGCGAGCATCGAAAGCAGCCAGCTCATGGCCGGCCGCCGCGAGCTTCTGATCCGCCACGGCGCCAGCACCTACCGGCTGCGGGTGACGGCTTCCGAGAAGCTGATCCTCACGAAGTAACCCCTCCGGGCGGCCCCGGCGTGAGCGGTCGCCCAATACGGCCAAGCCGCCTCGCGGCTTGTGCGCGACATCCAGATCCCGTCCCGATTTTTCGTTGGACGGGCTGCCGGCAAGACAAGACAGTCCCACGGTGAAGGGCCTGGATGACGCCGGATCGATGAACCTCAATACAATCGCCGAAGTGAAGCGGCCGTCCTCACCGGACGAGGTCGGCCCGTGGCGATCGAACTATGCCTGGCTGGCCGGAGGCACCTGGCTCTTCTCGGAGCCGCAGGTCACGACCGACACGCTGATCGACCTCGATTCCCTCGGCTGGCCTGCCCTCACCCCGACGCCGGACGGGCTCGAAATCGCCGCGACCTGCCGCGTGGCTGACCTGCATGCCTTCAGGGCCCCGGCCGAATGGAAGGCGGTGCCACTGTTTCGCGACTGCATCGATGCGTTCCTGATGTCCTTCAAGATCTGGAACGCCGCCACGATCGGCGGGAACATCGTGATGTCCCTGCCGGCCGGCGCCATGATCTCGCTTACCGCCGCACTCGAGGGAGTCTGCACCCTGTGGCCGCGCGATGGCACGCCCAGGACCGTTCCCGTCATCGACTTCGTCACCGGCAATCACAGTAACGTCCTGCGGCCGGGCGAACTGTTGCGCTCGATCCATCTGCCCGCGACCGCGCTCACCAGGCGCCACGCCATGCGTCAGATGTCGCTCACCCGTCTCGGCCGCTCGGCGGCCCTGATCGTCGCGACGGTCGAGGACGATGGACGGGATTTCCTGCTCACCGTCACGGCGGCGACGCCGCGGCCGGTGCAACTGCGCTTCGAGCGCACCCCGACGGCCGCCGAACTGCGCCTGGGAATCGACGAGATATTGCCCGCCGACGGGTATTTCGAGGACGTGCATGGGTCGGCCGCCTACAAGCGGCACATCACCTACTATCTCGCCGAGCAGATCCGGGCGGAACTCGCATGAGCCACTACCTGGTCAATGGCGATACCTACGAGGCCGAACCCGGACCCGGCCAGTGCCTGCGCAGCTTCCTGCGCGACCTCGAAGTCTTCGGTGTGAAGAAAGGCTGCGACGCGGGCGACTGCGGCGCCTGCACCGTGTGGATCGACGGCAAGCCGTTCCACTCCTGCCTCTTCCCGGCCTTCCGCGCCGAGGGGCGCAGGGTCACGACCCTCGAGGGCCTCGCCCCCGAGGGCACGATGCACCCGGTCCAGAAGGCCTTTCACGACGCCCAGGCCTTCCAGTGCGGTTTCTGTGCCGCCGGCATGATCATGACGACGGCAGCCTTCGGCCCCGGGCAGAAGGACGACCTGCCCCATGCGCTGAAGGGCAATCTCTGCCGCTGCACCGGCTACCGCTCGATCACCGACGCGCTGGACGGCAAGTCCAACATTGAACCCGATGTTGCAGGCAACGCCTGCGGCGCCAGCCTGCCCAATCCCTTCACCGACGCCATCCTGACCGGCAAGGCCCGCTACACGATGGACATCGCAATGGAGGGGAT
>CAIYWM010000362.1 GCA_903929895.1 uncultured Alphaproteobacteria bacterium | reverse complement strand
CTGGTTCTTTGACAGGTATCGGAATGTCATCGTCGACGTCCTCTGAGATCGTCGTCGAGGCCAAGAACCTCGGCAAGGCTTTCCAGCTCTATGCTCATCGCAACGACTGGTTGAAGCAGGTCCTGTTCGGCTGGTGGAAGGCGTACTTCAAGCCATTCTGGGTGCTGCGCGACATCAGCCTCGAGGTGAAGAAGGGCGAGAGCATCGGCATTCTCGGCCGCAATGGCTGCGGCAAGTCCACCCTGCTGCAGGTGGTATGCGGCATGACCCTGCCCAGCCATGGCGAACTCCGGGTCAACGGCCGCATCGCGCCGGTGCTGGCGCTGGGCTCGACCTTCGACATGGAGCTGTCGGGTCGCGAGAACGTCCTGATCGGCGGCGCCGTGCTCGGGCTCAAGCGCAGCGAGGTCCTGCGCAAGTTCGATTCGATCGCCGAGTTCGCCGGCATCGGCGAGTACATGGACCAGCCGGTGAAGCACTATTCGATGGGCATGCGCACGCGCCTGGCCTTCTCGATCTGCGCCCATGTCGAGGCCGATATCCTGGTGGTCGACGAGGCCCTGTCGGTCGGCGACGCGGCGTTCCAGCGCAAGTGCCTCGACTGGATCGACAATTTCCGCAAGACCGGGACCCTGCTCTTCGTGTCCCATTCGATGGCCGAGGTTCGCCGCCTGTGCACGCGCGCGATCTGGATCGAGGAAGGGCGCATCCGCGAGCAGGGCGACCCCAACGACGTCATCCGCTCCTATCACCGCGCCTTGCTGGTCGAGAAGGACGACGTCCAGCGCTTCTCCTCCGGAAACGCCAAGCAGGTCGCTGCGGGCGAGTAGGGCCGGATGGAGCCGGGGACCCTGGCGTGGCTCGGCTTCGGCTGGTGGTCGTTCGGTTCGGCGATCCAGTGGGCAAGTGCGGCGCTGGCGCGTACGCCCCGACGGAGTTCGGCCGTCAGCCATCGGGCAAGTGATTTCAGCATCGTGGCGCCGATGGCCGGTGCCGAGGACGCGTCGGCGGCCTACGTGCAGGCCCTGCAACGGTTGGCCGAGGCCGGGGTCGAGGTGCTGATCTGCGTGGCCCAGCCCGACGATGGCGCCGTGGCGCCGCTCAGGGCCCTTTGGCCCGAGGCGCCGCTTCTTGTCGGCAAGGACGATACGTTCAATCCGAAGATGAACAATGTCCGCAAGGGCCTGGAGGCGGCCAGCCGCCCGGTGGTGGGCCTGTGCGACGCCGGCATCCAGCTCTCCCTCGACGAGTTGCGCCGCGCGGCGGCGCCCCTGGCGGCGGGAGCGGGACTGGTGCTCGCGCTCAAGGCGGCGGACGCACCCGGTACCTTCGCGGCCGAGATCGAGCGCGCCTATATCGACGGCCACCAGGCCAGGTTTCTGTTCGCCGCCGACCGGCTGGGGCTGGCGGTGGCGTCAGGCGGTGTCACGCTGATGACCCGCGAGACGCTTCAGCGCATCGGCAACTGGCAGGGCTTCAATCGCTGGATCGCCGATGACTATTCGGTCGTGCGCTCGGTACGCGAACTGGGCCTTTCTACGGAGCTGGGCGAGGTGATGCCGCGCCTCCCGCTCGGTGAGCGGTCCTGGCCGGCGGTGTGGCAACGCCAGGTTCGCTGGGCGAGAACGCGGCTGCGACTGCCGGTCTGGCCGCTCGTGCTGTGGGAACCCGCGATCGGCTGGGCGGCGACGGGCTTGGCCGGCATCGGCGCCCTCATCTGTTCGGGGGCCAACGTCGCCTTGGTCGTCGGTGCCCTGGTCCTCCATACCGTCGCATGGCTGCTGGCCGAGAAGTGGTTCATGACGGGCCGAGGCCTGTCCTTCGGGATGGGCGCGGCGGCCGCGGCGCTGGCTCGCGAGGTCCTGGCGCCGGCCTTGATCGTGAGTGCGCTGTGGGGCCGAACCATCTATTGGCGTGGTAACGATCTGGGCGGGCAATGGCGCGATCGCCAAGTGGCCGCCAAGGACAGGCAGAGGGATGCCGCACCCGGGAAGTCCGTATGAGTAGCATGAGCAGGAACCAGCCGATCTCCACCGTGATGCTGCCGGCCAAGGTCGATTCGGTGACCGCGACGGGCGTCGGGGAGATGCTGCTGGCAGCCCTTCGGCCGGGCGCGCGTGTCATCGTCGATGGCAGCCAGGTCGTCTACATGAGCGCTGCCGGCGTCCGGACCTTCGCGTCCGTCCTGCACCAGGCGGCGAACATGGAGGCCCGTATCGTTTTCTGCCGGTTCGCCGGCGCTGCATGGGATTGCCTTCTCGTCAGCGGTTTCTCGGAACTGCTGGAGATCGCCGGGACGGCCGAGGAGGCGACGGCAAGGCTCGAGAGGGAACCACGACTCTCCACCGGGGAAAGCTTGCACCCGCGCCGCACCGCGGGTTAACTACGACTTGGGCTGAGTGAAGTATCAATGAGTTGGGACGAGGCGCGGCGCAGATCGCGACAGTTCCGGACGGAGATCGGGATTTGACAAGCTGGAGCTGGCTGCGCGCTGCCGCGCGACCTACCGCCATTGTCCTCGGCCTGGTTGTCGGCTTGGCGGCCTGCACCGCGATGCCCGGCGACGGCCCCTGGATGGGCGGGGCGGCTACGACGACGACGGAAGCCTTGCCCTTCGACGTCATCGATCTTACCCCCACCACCATCGCGAACTATCGCCAGCCACCGCCTATCGACCGCCCCACGGCGGTTAGCAATCTGCCAGCCGGCGGCCGAATCGCCGTGGCACCCGGCGACGCCATCAAGGTGCGTATCTTCGAGCCCTACGAGGGCAGCATCTTCCCGACCATCCAGCGGCCGGGCGCGGACTTCGGTGTCCAGCGCGTCACCGACGACGGAACGGTCAATGTGCCCTTCGTCGGCACGATCAAGGTCGCGGGGCTCGACCTCAGCCAGATCGAGAAAAAGATCGCGCAGCAGGTGGCGGCGTCCGGCAAGGCCCAGGACCCGCAGGTCATCGTCGAATTCGTCGCCGACCGGACCCATACCGTGATGGTGTCGGGCGACGTCAGGAACCCCGGACGCATCTCCCTGCTCGAAGGGGTGCGCTCCGTGGTGGAGGCGATCAACAAGGCTGGCGGTCCGGCCGGCATCGGCGGACAGGCTCCCAACGGCGTGGGCGCCAATCAATTCGAGGTGGTCGTGCGCCGTAACGGCCAGATCATCCTGCAGACGCAGTATTCCGACCTGCTCGCCGGCAGCGATATCGGCCTGCAGAAGAACGACGAAATCGTAGTGCGCCCCAATCCGCGCATGTTCACCGTTCTGGGCGCCGTCGTGAAGGCGGGCAATGTCGACATGTCCAAGCATTCGATCAGTCTGCTTGAGGCCATGGGGACGGTCGGCGGCCTCAACGACTCGCGTGCCAACAAAACAGGCGTTTATGTGTTCAGAATGGGGGATTTGCAGAATAATCCCACAGCCCGGGGGCGGGTTTTCCGGCTTGATCTTTATCAGCCGGTGTCGATTTTCATTGCACAGCAGTTTCCCGTGCTTCCGAAAGACGTCGTCTACATCACGAACGCGCCGCTCTACGAGTACGACAAGATTTTGACATCACTCTATCGCACCTTCTCGATCGTCGGCGTGGCGCGCGGCAATGTTCTGACGACCGGCTTCTGACGCCGACCTTCCAACTAGGGGCAGCGTCCCCAAGGGTTTTCTGGTACTATTTGTTATGGCGCAGGTAAGAAAGTTCACTTGGAGCGCCGCAGGACTGCTCGTGCTGCTCATTGGCGCGGCTCTCGTCCTGTGGATGACTCCCAGCCGGCAGACCAGCAGTGCGCAGGACGGCCCCCGTCCTTTGCCGCCGCTGATCTCCCGTGGCTATACCGACGCGCCTGCGGGCACGGCGCTGATTGCCGGCGACCCGGCCGGCGGCGGCGTGCTGATCGAGCTGCGGATTACCGACGGCCAGAAGGTCAAGCGCGACGAGATCATCGCCGTCCTGTCCAACTATTCCAGGGCCGACATCGCCGTTCGCACGACCGAGGCGGAGCTTGTGAAGACCGAGCGGGCGCGCGAGTCGATGGTCAGCGGCTATCGCACCGCCGAGATCGCCATGCAGGAAGTCATGGTCAGGTCGGCGACCGAAGAGGTCAAACTCAAGAACCTCGAGATGCAGCGCTCCGGCAAGCCGCCGGACCAGAAGCAGCTTGAGCAGAGCATTTCCCTTCAGAGCCTCGAGCGCGAGCAGGCCAAACTGCGCGTCATGAAAGAGACGCTGCAGACCGACCTGCACAACGGCGGCTAT
>CAIYWM010000361.1 GCA_903929895.1 uncultured Alphaproteobacteria bacterium | reverse complement strand
CTGTCGGATGGACCGCTCGGCGACCTGCCGGAGGTACTGACCGACGACTACGTGCTGTTCAACAAGATCGAGTTCGACGACAAGGCGAACTGGAAGGTGCTGGGCGAGACCTCGATGGAGGGCTACCACATCAAGGCGCTGCACAATCAGTCGTTCTTCCCCTACGGCTACGACAATCTGAACGTGGTCGAGCTGCACGGCCGCAATTCGCGCATCGTCTTCCCGTTCCGCCGCATCGAGAAGCTGCGCAATGTGCCGCGCGCGGAGTGGAGCACGCAGGGGCGCATCACCGACGTCCACCAGCTCTTCCCCAACACCCATGTCAGCGTGCTGTCGAGCCACGCGATCCTGATCATCCTCGAGCCGGTGTCGCCGTCGGAAACGCACTGGGTCGTCTACCAGCTCGCCCCCCGCATCAAGAACGGCAAGCCGCTTGACATCGAGCAGGCGCGCAAGGATGCCAACTTCGTGCAGGAAAGCGGCATTCTCGAAGACCGCCACGCCGCCCGCGAGATCCAGGCCGGCCTGGCTTCGGGTGCCAACACTCACTTCACTTTCGGCCATTACGAGCAGGCGATCGGACACTTCCACCGGCACCTGACGGAGCATGTCGAGATGCTGAAGGTGGGACGGAACTAGCAAGCGCGCGCTCTGGCGGCAGTCGAAGGAATCGCGTAGGGCCTGCGCGCGCATCCACCCATCCCCTCCGAGGTTCACATGATCCACACGCTCGTCGTCTCCCAGTTCAGCAAGATGCTGGGCAACCTGCTGGCCATCCTGAACGAGGCCGAGAAGTATGCCGGCGAGAAGAAGTTCGATGTCGCCGTCCTGCTGCAGGCGCGCCTGGCGCCCGATCAGTTCAACCTGATCAAGCAGGTCCAGATCGCCTGCGACACCGCCAAGCTCGGTGCCGCGCGTCTGGCGGATGCGGAGAAGGACGCTCCCGTCCAGGCCGATACCGAAGCGACGCTGGGCGAGATCAAGGCGCGCATCGAAAGCACCGTCGCCTATCTGAAGGGTTTCACGGCGCAGTCGTTCGCCGGGGCGGCCGAGCGCCGCATCACCCAGCCGCGCTGGAACGGCAAGTCGCTCTCGGGTGAGGAATTCCTCGTCCAGCACGTCATTCCGAATTTCTATTTCCACGTCACGACGACCTACGCGATCCTGCGCCACAACGGCGTTCCGGTCGGCAAGCGGAACTACCTGGGCGACATGCCCTATCGCGAAGCGGCCTAGCGGGCCCGGTCCGCAGGGCAGCGATCTGCCCTGCGGACCTTGCTCTCGATTGGCAGAGGCTTCGGGCTACCGGGGCTGGCTCCTCAACGATCCGTCCGTCACACTCGCGGACGGCAGAGCCTCGGGGGGAGCGTGGTGGTGGTGCGGTCGACCATTCCAATCGTCATGGTGAGCGTGCTGGCGCTCGCGGAAGCGGCCGTCGCCCAGCGGACATCGATCATCGAAGCGAGCAGCCATGGCGAACTTCAGGAGAAGTTCTGCGCGGCCGATCCGAGGAAGGAACTCGTCCTGGTCCTGCCGGCCCGCCTCTTCGTCGATAGCGAGCAGGTGATATGCGACGGCGGTCCCTACAAGCTCTACCGGATCGTCTCGACCTATGACACCGACGACTTCGAGTACTGGCTCGATCCTCCCTTCTATGAGCGCGGCAAGCGGCTGGGCTGCGACGGCAAGGCGGGGCGCAACATGCAGACCGTCGCGCTGAATTGCCGTCCGCTGTGAGGCGATGGTCATGAGGAGACGCGCAGCCCTCCAGAAGCTGGCCCTCCTGGGCGCCGCAACGGGATTCGCGTCATGGCCGGTGCGCGCCGCCAATGCCAGGGCCGGCTTCGTCTATGTCGGACCGCGTCGCGACTGGGGCTGGAACGAATCGCACGCGATCACGGCACCCTCGCTCGCACGCCTCTCGGGCGCGACGTCCGAAGCGTCCGTGCCGGAAAGCACCGACTATGACAGCGGTAAGGATACGCCCGAGACTCGTGCCTACGCGCAGGCGATCGAGGGGCTGATCGCCGGAGGCGCCGGCCTAGTCTTCTCGACGTCGGTCGGCCACGATCTCTTCCTGCGCGCGGCCGCGACCCAGCACCCCGAGGTGGCGTTTCGCCAGGTCTCGCTGCTGCCGATGGAGGCCAACCCGGCCAACCTCGGTAGCCAGAACGCGCTGATCAATCAGGGCCACTTCGTGAACGGCGTCGCCGCCGGCCTGTGCACGCGGACGAACAGGATGGGGTTCGTGGCCGGCCTGCCGTTCGGCAGTGTCCTGCTCAACGTGAATTCGTTCCTGCTGGGGTGCCGCCGCACCAACCCGAAGGCTACCGTGCAGGTGATCTTCACGGGTGGTTGGGGGGAAGCGGCGCGAGATGTCGCGGCGACGAACGCGCTGGTCGATGCGGGTTGCGACGTCATCACCTGTCATCTCGACGCGCCGAAGGCCGTGATCGCGACCGCCGAGGCCCGCGGCGCCAGGACCTGCGGGCACGCTTTCGATCAGGCGCCCCTGGCGCCGCGTGGCTATGTGACGGGCGCGGACTATCACTGGAGCGACATGTCCACGGGCTTCGTCGAGGCGCGCCGCGCCGGCGGTTTGCCACCGGCCTTCTTGACCGGCGGCTACGACCGCGATTACGTGCGGTCGAGCCCGTTCGGCGCGGGTGCCACCGAGGCTGCCATAGCTGCGGCAACCGGCGCCATCGAAGCGATGAAGAAGAACGATCCGATCTTCGTCGGTCCGCTCGACGACAATGCGGGCAAGCGGGTCGTTCCGGCCGGGACGATGCACGGTCCCTATGCCGAGCCGCTCCAGCGCATGGATTACCTGCTCGACGGCGTCATCAGTCAGGTCCGATGACGGATGCTCGATTTCCATTTCATTGAGGAAGCAAGACATGTCAAAGCGCGTTGAAGGAAGGATCGCCGTCGTCGTCGGTGCCGGACAGACTCCCGGCGAGACGATCGGCAATGGCGCGGCCATCGCCCAGTTGCTTGCGCGCGAGGGCGCGACGGTTCTCTGCGTCGACCGGAGTGGCGAGCGGGCGGAGAAGACGGCAAAGGAAATCGCGTCCACCGGCGCCACCGTGTCGTCGATGGCGGCGGACATAACCGTCGCCGAGGATTGCGCCCGCATCGTCAAGGAGGCGGTGACGCGCTACGGCCGAATCGACATCCTGATCAACAATGTCGGCATCGGCGGTGGCGGCGACGCGCCGGCCCACCGCATCGAGGAACAGGTGCTCGACCGCATCCTCGACGTGAACCTGAAGGGCATGTGGCAGACCATCAAGGCGGCCATACCGGTGATGCGCGCGCAGAAGTCCGGCTCGATCGTCAACATCTCCTCGCTGGCGGCGACCAGCGGCGCGACCCAGATGGCCTACGAGGTGTCGAAGGCGGCCGTGAACCGGCTCACGACCCATGTGGCGCAGTCCAACGCCCGCTACGGCCTCCGCGCCAACGCCATCATGATGGGCTTCATGGACACGCCGATGGCCATCACCGGCATCGCCCAGGCGACCGGCCGCCCGACGGCAGAGGTTCGCACCCAACGCAATGCCATGGTGCCGCTGCGGGG
>CAIYWM010000360.1 GCA_903929895.1 uncultured Alphaproteobacteria bacterium | reverse complement strand
GCCCGTTCATCTTCAAGGGCGACGAATGGAAGCCCGGCGAGAAGATCGTCTACGTCAAGAACGCCAAGTACAAGCCGCGCGCCGAGCCGGCCAACGGCTTGGCCGGCGGCAAGGTGGTCAAGGTCGACCGCGTCGAGTGGATCGCCATGCCGGACATCCAGACCCAGGTGGCGGCGCTGCAGGGCGGCGAGATCGACATGATCGAATCGCCCGGCCACGACCTGCTGCCGCTGCTCGCCAAGGACAAGAACATCGAGCTGGTCAGCTTCAACCCGACCGGCAACCAGTACGCCTTCCGCTTCAACAGCCTGGCCAAGCCCTTCGACAATGCGAAGATCCGCCACGCCGTCTTCGTCGCCTTCGGCCAGGAGGACTTCCTCAAGGCCACGATCGGCGATCCGCAATGGTACAAGGTCTGCAAGGCGCCGTTCGTGTGCGGCACCCCGCTCGCGACCGACGCCGGCATGGCGGACGTGCTGAACGGCAACGCCGCCAAGGCCAAGCAGATCCTCACCGAGGCCGGCTACGACGGCACGCCGATCGTGCTGATGCAGTCGACCGACCTGCAGGTCCTCACCAACCTCGCCCCGGTCGCCAAGGCGCAGATGGAGCGGGCGGGCTTCAAGGTCGACATGGTGTCGATGGACTGGCAGACGCTGGTCGCGCGCCGCGTCAAGAAGGACCCGCCGACCCAGGGCGGCTGGCACGCCTTCCTCACCTCGTGGGTGGCGGCCGACATCCTCAACCCGGTGATGGCCGGCTACTTCAACGCCTCGTGCGACAAGGCCATGTTCGGCTGGCCGTGCGACGCGACGATCGAGAAGTATCGCGACCAGTTTGCCAAGGAGACCGACCCGGCGAAGCAGAAGCTGATCGTCGAGGAACTGCAGAAGTACTGGGTCGACCATCCGACCCACATCAACGTCGGCCAGTGGTACGCCCCGCTGGCGCGCCGCAAGACCGTGCAGGGCAACCTGACGGCGCCGGTGCCGGTGTTCTGGAACGTCACCAAGAAGTAGCTCGATCCGCGCGCGGGGGTCATCCCCGCGCGCCCATCGACGAAGGCGGGCGGTCCCCGCCTTCTTCGATGGGGAAGAAACCCGGAGGGGGCTTATGAAAAAAGTGATGAAGCGTACGCTCGCGGCAATGGTTGCCGGCGCGATCCTGTCGAGTGCGGGGCCGGTGCTGGCCCAGGGCAAGGTCGTCAAGTTCGTGCAGAACGGCAACCTGACGATCCTCGATCCGATCTGGACGACGGCCTACGTTACCCGCAACCATGGCTACTTCGTCTACGACACGCTGTTTGCGTCCGACGAGAACAACGTCGTCAAGCCACAGATGGTCGACAAGTACGAGGTGTCCGCCGACAAGACCGTGTGGACCTTCACGCTGCGCGACGGCCTCGAGTGGCATGACGGCAAGCCGGTGACCTCCGAGGACTGCATCGCCTCGATCAAGCGGTGGGGCGCCCGCGACGCGATGGGCCAGAAGCTCATGGACTTCGTGAAGGAGTTCAAGGAGGTCAATGCCAAGACCTTCCAGATGGTGCTGAAGGAGCCCTACGGTCTGGTGATCGATTCGCTCGGCAAGCCGTCGTCGCAGGTTCCGTTCATGATGCCGAAGCGGGTCGCCGACACCGATCCCTTCAAGCAGATCGACAGCCAGATCGGCTCGGGCCCGTTCGTCTACGTGAACGCCGAGTCCAAGCCCGGCGAGAAGCACGTCTACACCAAGAACACCAAGTACAAGCCCCGTGCCGAGCCGGCCTCCGGTCTCGCCGGCGGCAAGGTCGTCAAGGTTGATCGCGTCGAGATCATCGAGATGCCCGATCCGCAGCAGCAGGTGAACGCCATCGCCGCGGGCGAGATCGACGTCATCGAGCAGCCGCCGCACGACCTGATCCCGCTCCTCAAGAAGGAAAAGGGTGTCACCCTCTACAACTGGAACCCGCTCGGTCACCAGTTCATCTTCCGCATGAACTGGCTCCAGCCGCCGTTCAACAATGCGAAGATCCGCGAGGCCGCGCTGCTGAGCATCCGCCAGGAGGATTATCTCAAGGCGACCGTCGGCGAGCCGGAGTTCTACAAGGTCTGCACGGCCGCCTTCATCTGCGGCACGCCCAACGCCGTCAATGCGCCGGGCGACCTGTTCGTGAAGCCGAACTTCGAGAAGTCGAAAGCGCTGCTTAAGGAAGCGGGCTATGACGGCACGCCGATCGTGCTGCTGCAGTCCACGACCCTGCCGGTTCTCACCAACATGGCCCCTGTGACAAAGGCGCTGCTCGAACAGGGCGGCTTCAAGGTCGACATGCAGTCGATGGACTGGCAAACCGTCGTCACGCGTCGAACCAACAAGGGTCCCGTGAGTCAGGGCGGCTGGAATCTCTTCCACACATTCTCGGTGGCGGCGGACATCCTGAACCCGATCTCGACCTCCTACATGGTCGCGAACGGCGACAAGGCATGGTTCGGCTGGCCGAACGATCCGGAGATGGAGAAGCTGCGCGACGCCTACGCCAAGGAAACCGATCCGGTGAAAAACAAGGAGCTCGCCGCCGCCGTTCAGGCCCGGGCTTTGCAAACGGCGCAGTATGGCTGGGTCGGCCAATGGTACGGACCCGGCGCCATGCGCTCCAACATCTCGGGCTGGCTGAAGGCGCCGGTCCCGGTGATGTGGAACATCGAGAAGAAGTGACAGCGGGGCCGCCATCCGGCGGTCGCGTTGTCATCCTGGGCGGAGCGAAGGATCTTTCGCTCTGCCCGGGTGACACGTAGAGGGAAAATGCTCGACTTTATCGCCCGTCGTCTCATAGCCATCATCCCCGTATTGGGAGTGGTGGCTGTCTTCGTCTTCCTCATGCTGCGATTGACGCCGGGCGACCCCGCCGCGGTCATCGCCGGCGACAACGCAACTTCGGACCAGATTGCGGACATCCGCACCAAGCTCGGCCTCGACGAGCCGATCTGGACGCAGTTCGCCATCTGGATCGGCAATGTGCTGCAGGGCAATTTCGGCGAGAGCTTCTTCTTCAAGAAGACCGTCGCTGAGCTGATCGCGCAACGCGTCGAGCCGACGCTCGCCCTGGCGATCTGCACCCTGGTGTTCGCCGTCAGCATCTCCGTGCCGATCGGCGTCATGGCCGCCTACCGCCAGGGCTCCCTGATCGACAAGGCAGTGATGGGCTTCTCGGTCCTCGGCTTCTCGGTCCCCGGCTTCGTCATCGGCTATTGCCTGATCTACGTCTTCGCCATCGAGCTGGGCTGGCTGCCGGTTCAGGGCTATGTCCGCATCGGCGTCAACTTCTGGCAGTTCGCCGAACGCATGGTCCTGCCGTCGCTCACCCTGTCGGTCGGCTTCGTGGCGCTGATTTCGCGCATCACGCGCGCCTCGGTGCTCGAGGTGCTGAACGAGGATTACATCCGCACCGCCCGCGCCAAGGGCCTGTCCAACCGCGTGGTGCTGATGCGCCATGCACTGCGCAACGCCGCCGTGCCGATCCTCACCGTCATCGGCCTCGGCATCGCCATCCTGATCGGCGGCGCAGTGGTCACGGAAAGCGTCTTCGGCCTGCCCGGCCTCGGCCGCCTCACGGTCGAGGCAGTGCTGAGCCGCGACTTCCCGACCATCCAGACCGTCATTCTTCTCTTCTCTGTCGTCTATGTCGTGATCAACCTGCTCATCGACATCAGCTACACCCTGTTCGACCCGAGGATCCGGTATTGAGCGCGATCACTGAAGAAGTCGTCGACTCCGCCTCCATTGCGGCGGCAGCGACCAAGCGCAAGAGCCTCTGGCTCGTTGCCATCCGCAACCCGAACGTGATCTTCGGCGGCGTCATCCTGCTCACCATGCTGGTGATCGCCATCCTGGCACCGTTCCTCGGCACCGTGGACCCGACCCGCATCGACCCGGCGTCGCGCAACAAGAAGCCGGGTACCGAGATCACCTACCGTCTCGACGACGGGACGACGGCCAAGCGGGTCGCCATCATGGGCACCGACAGCCTGGGCCGCGACGTCTACAGCCGCGTCCTCTACGGCGCGCGCGTGTCGCTGGCCGTCGGCGTTGCCGTCTCCGTCATCTCCGTCGCCATCGGCATGGTGATCGGCCTGGTGTCCGGTTACATCCGGTGGGCCGACGGGATCATCATGCGCATCATGGATGGGTTGATGGCGATTCCGGGTATATTGCTCGCGATCGCCCTCGTCTCGATCTGGCGCGCCGGCCTCATAACCGTGGTCTTCGCCATCGTCGTGCCCGACGTACCGCGCGTCGTGCGACTCGTGCGCTCGATCGTGCTGACGGTGCGCGAGGAGCCCTACGTCGAAGGCGCGATCTCGGTCGGCACCCCGACCTGGATCCTGATGTTCCGCCACATCCTGCCCAACACCGTGGCGCCGCTGATCGTGCAGGGCACATTCCTCGCCGCCGCCGCGATCCTCACGGAAGCCGCACTGTCCTTCCTGGGCATCGGCATCCCGCCGGAAATCCCCAGCTGGGGCAACATCATGGCCGAGGGCCGCACGCTGTTCCGCGTGTTCCCGCACAACATCCTCTATCCCGGCATCTTCCTTGCCTTGACGGTGCTGGCCATCAACATCATGGGCGACGGTCTGCGCGACACGCTCGACCCGAAGATGAGCAAGAAGGTCTGAGTTGATGTCGACTGAAGTAAAGAGGCCTGTCCTCGAAGTCCGCAACCTCAGCGTCGCCCTGCCCAAGGGCGGCGACCGCGTCCATGCCGTCGAAAAGGTGAGCTTCACCGTCAACCCCGGCGAGATCGTCTGCCTTGTCGGCGAATCGGGATCCGGCAAGTCGGTCATCGCCTTCACGGTGATGGGCCTGCTGGCCAAGGCGCTGAAGCCGACCTCGGGCGAGATTCTGCTCGAGGGCGAGAACATCCTGACCGCCGGCGAGGAGAGGCTGCGCGAACTGCGCTGCACCCGCATGTCGATGATCTTCCAGGAACCGATGACGGCGCTCAATCCCGTCATGACCTGTGGCGACCAGATCGACGAGGTGCTCAGCACGCACACTCAGCTCGATGCCGCGGCGCGCAAGGCCAAGATCATCGCCATCCTGGGCCGCGTGAAGCTGCCGGAGCCGGAACGCATCTACGGATCGTTCCCGCATCAGCTCTCGGGCGGCCAGCGCCAGCGCATCATGATCGCCATGGCGCTCGTGCTCGATCCCGTGCTGCTGATCGCCGACGAACCGACCACCGCCCTCGACGTCACCACCCAGGCCGAAATCCTGAAGCTCATCGCCGAGCTGCAGGAGGGCCAGGGCACTGGCGTGCTGTTCATCACCCATGATTTCGGCGTCGTGGCCGAGATCGCCCATCGCGTGGCGGTGCTGCGCTGGGGCGAGCTGGTGGAGATGGGTCCGACCGAGCAGATCCTGTCGCGGCCTGTCCAGGGCTACACCAAGATGCTGATCTCTTCGGTACCGTCGATCACGCCCGTCCATCGCGGCGTGCGGCGCGACGGCACCACCATCCTGCGCACCGAAAAACTCGGCAAGATCTATACGGGCAACGCCTTCTTCCAGAAGGCGCGTGTCGTGAAAGCCGCCGTGGACGTCGACCTCGACATCCGCAGGGGCGAGACCCTGGGCATCGTGGGCGAATCCGGTTCGGGCAAGTCGACCGTGGCGCGCTGCATCGCCCGGCTGATCGACCCGACCGAGGGCAAGATCTTCATCGGCGATACCGAGATC
>CAIYWM010000359.1 GCA_903929895.1 uncultured Alphaproteobacteria bacterium | reverse complement strand
TCCGCTCGCTCATCAAGGCCTATCGCTGGAACGTCCTGCTGCGCGAGCCCTACGGGTCGCATTTCCTCGCAGCCGATTCCCCCACCGTCATCGAACCATTGTGGAGGCTGGTGCTGGCCTCGAAGGGCATCCTGGTCTGGCTGTGGCGCCTGTTTCCCGGCCATCCCAACCTGCTCCCGGCCTGGTTCGCCGACGATCCCGCCGCGCCGACCGACGACTGCGTGATCAAGCCGCTGTTCTCCATCAAGGGATGCAACGTAACCTTGCGCGACCGGAGCCTGCCTTCGGGCGGCCTGTCGACGCCCGGCCCCTATGGACGCGAAGGCTGGGTCGTGCAGGCGCTCCACCGGTTGCCGACCTTCATGAGATCGACACAGGCGCGGCATGCGTCGGTCACGAGCTGGATCGTGGGCGGCAGGCCCGAAGGCGTTGGGGTCCTCGAGTCCGACGGGCCGATCATCTTCGACGAGTACAGTCGGTTCGTTCCGCACGCTGTCGCGACCTAGGCCGTCGCGTGGCGTTCGACCGTCCCTTCCTCCTCGAGCCGCCGTTCACGGCCGACCGGACCTATCTCCATGGGGCCGACATCTTCGACGGCATCGTGTCCCGCATCGGTGCGGCTGCCGACGTCAGGCTCGTCCTGACGGCGGCGAGTGACTGCGCCATCGAGGTCTGCGACCACGATGCGGTGCCCGGCGCCTCCGGCGAATGCTGCGGAACGGTCAGCTATCTGGGGGACGGTGTTCGGCGGCGTCTCCGCCTGCAGCGGCGGCGCGACCTGCCGATCCGCGAGCGGGTCCCGCTCGACGAGGACTCGTTGATCGAGGGGGCGGTCTTCGACGGCGACGGTGCGACGATCCCCGCAGGAGAGGCGCCGTTCATGCGGCGGGTCGCGGCCGCCAGCATGCACTTTCTGCTGATCCGCTGCCCCTACGACTACTGGTCCATCGCGGAGATCGCCTGCGCCTGCCTTCCGTCGCGCCGGGCGTCCGCGTCGATCACGCTTCGGCGACTGCTTGGGGGACGCTACTGGAAGGCGAGTGCGTCTGCGCTGGACGGCAGTGCTGGCGGCACGATACTTCTTGCGCGAGGGCAGCCGCGTCGTTGAGTATGTGTTCGATGTCGCACCCAGGGAGATCGGCGCGTGTCGGTGAAGTTGACCGAGCAGGGTGTACGGGAGGTCATTTCGAGCGTCGTCGAGCGCATCAGTTCGGACGATCTGGGGGCCTCCGAGGACTTTTACGATTTCGGATTCGATTCGCTCGATCACGCACAGATCCTGATGCGGATCGAGGAAGTCTTCGGCGTGCTGATCGCCGAGGATGATTTCGACGCGTGCCGCTCGATCGGCGCGATCATCGACTACGCGGCGAGGCCGATCGAGCCGGCATGTTGACCTATCAGAGCCGGCTTCTCTTCAAGCGCTGGGCGGCCGGCGACCGGGACGCGGTCGAAGCCGAGGTGAGGCAGCAGGGGGAGTTCAACGAGAAGGCCCTGATCCTGGAAACCCTCGATTTCCTCCGCAGCTTCGAGCGTGGTGAACCTGTCGCAAGGCTCGCCGAGCCGACATACAGGCACAGGATCGTGTTGTGGACCATCCTGGAATGCGGATCCCTGGCGGCGGCCAGACACTATGTCTCGAAGATTCTCGGACATACCGACACCAGGACCGGCAGGCTTCCGTCTCTCGTTCTCACGGCGCCGGAGACTCCTCCCGATCAGGACGAGAAGGAGTTCGAGGACGATCCGGCGGCGGAAATCCAGATCGTGCCTCGCAATCGATCTCGTAACGTGCTTCTCGTCTTCACCGGCGGCGCCAAACGCTTCTCCGGGCCGCTCGTGCTGATGCATCAGTGGTTTCGAAGGCTCGATGCGAGCATCGTCTATCTTCGCGATCTGGACGGGATGTTCTACGCCGGCGGCATCGGATCGGCAGGGGCGAGCTACGAAGATACGATCGAATACCTGGCCAAGGCCGTGCGGTTACTCGGAGGCGAGCGTATCCTCTGCACGGGGAGTTCCGCCGGAACCTTCGGCGCCCTTCGCTATGGGCTGGATCTGTCCGCCGAGAGGGTTCTCAGCCTGGCGGGACCGTCCCGGCTGGACGAAAGCGCACAACGCGTCCTGGAACGGCAGAAGCGTCGCCGGCCCTTGGCGGTCCCGATCGATCCGGACTCTCTGGACATGGCCGCGGTCTATGGCCGGGCGCGCCGGCGGCCTTTCGTCCGCATGACCTTCGGCGAGAGGAACAAGGTCGATCGCCAGGAAGCGGAAAACATGGCGCACCTGGCCGAAGTGGAGCTCGACCCGGTTCCCGGCGCCGAAGAGCACGATATCGTGTCGTTCATGGGAAGAAGCGGTCTCGAAGCGAGGCTGAACTGGCTCGTATCCGCGTAGCCGTCCGGATACCATTGATACAAAAGGGGCGTTCCGTCGCCCGGTCGTCGCCCCGTCGGCTCGTGATACCCTGCGGCCAGCGGTTTTTGCGAGGGTACCGGTGCGCAGGGACGACAGGAAGCTTGCCGAGCTCGAAACGAGTCTCAATCGGCTCCGCGACGATCTCAACGATCTGTCGAAGGCGCTGAACATCAATCCGCGCAACACCAGCCTGGTGATCCGCAGGGTCAACCTGATGGGCCGGATCGTGGCCACCCAATCCAACGTCGAGCAGTTGCGCGGTACCCTGCGCCACGCCTGAGGCGGTACCGGCCCGGCAAGGGTCGACCGTGCGGATGCCTATTGATGAGACGTCATGCAGCCGTCGATCCGCGCGCTCATCGTGTCGGGATCGCCGAGGTCGAAGCTGCGCGTGACGTTGAGCGCGGGAAGCTGCACCTCCATCCGCTTCGATTCGAAGAACACGTCGGTGAAGCTGTTTTCCAGCACTTGGCTCCACAGCCGGTCGGGCGATCCCTGGGCCAACGCGAAGGTGAAGCGCCGGCCGCTGGGCCTCAGCACGATCACGGCCTCGTCCTTCAGGGCGCTCGTGCCGGGGCCCGGCAGCACGAACTGGCGCTTGCCGTCGTCGCCGAAGCTCATCCGCAGACCTTCATTGCCCGGCCCGGTCGTGTCGGCGACGCAGCGCACGAACTTGCCCTTGTCGTGGACGATGCTGATCGCCCAGCCGCCGAACGTTCCGATCTTCTTCGTTTGCGCGGCTGCAGGCGCCGCCAGCCCGAACACCGCCACCATCGATCCCAGGACCAGAAGGCCCAATCTACGCCCGACCATCGCGAACTCCCTTGATGCACGCGTTTTGCCCGAACCTGCACGCCGGTGCAGCGGGATTCTGTTGCCCTCCCGGGCAACATCGGCCAGAAGAAACGCGGGTGCCTGCACGTCGGTGCAGACAGGGATTAGCGCTGGTCGGGCCGCCAGCGATCCGCTTTCCCTTTTTGGAACCCATGACCCGCAATCCCAACCTGCGTCCCACCCTGCTGCGCCGCTTCATCGACAACGAAGCGTCGGGCGGCATCGTCCTCATGGTCGCCGCGGCGCTGGCGCTGATTGTCGCCAATTCACCGCTGGCCGCTGTCTATTTCGCGGCGCTGAAGACCTATGTCGGCCCGCTCAGTGTGTCGCACTGGATCAACGATGCGCTGATGGCGGTGTTCTTCTTGCTGGTCGGGCTGGAGATCAAGCGAGAGATCGTCGACGGCCAGCTCTCGACCTGGTCTCGGCGCGTCCTGCCCGGCCTCTGCGCCGCCGGCGGTATGGCCGTGCCGGCGCTGATCTTCGCCTCGCTCAACTGGAACAACGGCGAGGTGATCCGCGGCTGGGCGATTCCCACCGCGACCGACATCGCCTTCGCGCTGGGCGTGCTGTCGCTGTTCGGCAACCGGGTGCCGGCCTCGATGAAGGTGTTCCTGACCGCGCTGGCGATCATCGACGATCTCGGCGCGGTGCTGATCATCGCCGTCTTCTACACCGGCAATCTTAACCTCGCGGCACTGGGTGGCGCGGCCGCCGTGCTGGTGTCGCTGCTGGCGCTCAACCGGCTGGGGGTGAGGGCGCTGTGGCCCTATCTGCTGCTGGGCGCCGTCCTGTGGCTGCTGGTGCTGCTCTCGGGCGTCCATGCGACGGTCGCGGGCGTGGCCCTCGCACTCACCATTCCGATCACCCGCGCGGTGGGCGGCGGTCACGAACGCGGGGTCGATTCGCCCCTGCATCGGCTGGAGCACGCGCTGGCCAGGTTCGTGCCGTTCGTCATCATTCCGATTTTTGGCTTTGCCAATGCCGGCGTATCGCTGGCCGGCTTCGACATGAGCGCCCTGATCGATCCGCTGACGCTCGGTGTCGCGGGCGGGCTGGTCCTCGGCAAGGTGATCGGCGTCTACGGCACCGCGCTCGCGACCGTGAAGCTCGGCTGGGCCGACGCACCGGTCGGCGCGGCGCCGCTGCATGTGCTGGGCGTGGCGCTGCTCTGCGGCATCGGCTTCACGATGAGCCTGTTCATCGGGCTGCTGGCCTTCCCCGACAATGCGGCCCTGCAGGATGGCGTCAAGATCGGCATCCTGCTGGGCTCGCTCATCTCGGCGGCGCTCGGTGCCCTGGTCCTGATGCTGAGCCCGAAGCCGGGCGGCGCCGAGGCGAGGGCTTTCTGAGACCGGCCGCGACCGGCGAAGGTCGCGGCCTCGTCGTCCCGGATCAGACGTTGTGCTCGACCAGCGTGCCGTCCTTCAGGATCAGCCCCTCGGCCGTCGGATAGACGAAGGAGAGCAGCTCCCGGAGCTTGTCCTTCTTGCGCGTGCCGACATGGTCCTCGACCAGCCGCAGCGAGGTGGCAAGGCCCGAGCAGGGGCCGTTGCTGGTGAGATGCTTGCCGTCCTGCACGAAGTTGATGCTGGTGTTGCGCACCAGCTTGGCAGCCGGAAGCTCATGTTCGAACCTGTTGTACTGGTTCATGTAGGTCGTGCAGTGCACGCCGTCGAGCAGGCCGGCATGTCCCAGCACGAACGAGCCCGTGCACACCGACATGACGTACTTGCAGTCGGCTTGCGTCGCCACCTTGCGGATATAGTCGAGCGTCCCGTTGGCCCGCAGCGCCTCGGTCGCGCGGGCGCCTTCGCCACCCGGCACGACCACGACATTGGCCGCCGGCGCGTTCTCGTAGCTGTAGTCGGCCAGGAACCGCATGCCCGACGACATGGTGATCGGCGCCGTCGTCGGGGCGACCGTGAAGATGTTCGGCAGCCGCCGGGACGTGGCGTTGGTGTTGAAGGTGTAGCTGAAATCCGCCTCGGTCATGTCCTGGGCTTCCGGGTGATTATCGAAGGTGGTGCCCCACCAGAACATCTCATACGGGCCCACCACATCCTGTTCCTCGGCGCCGTCGAACATGACCAGAGCGATGCTCAGGTCGGTCATCCTATTCGTCATATTTGCCCCCAAGTGATCCGGCGAGAGATAGTCTCCAACCGGCAACCCCAGATGATCACCATTGATCGGCATGCACGTTAGCATCGATACGGAGACGGTTGATACCGTCGGTAGCCGCAAGCGCTGCGGCATCGCGCGCCGTTTCCGTTGCGTGTCGCCGACCTGCGCTGGTAGAGACTCGGTCAAGCCTCATTTCAGGATTGTGACGGCATGCCGCTTCACTGGACGATCGATTCGCGGGCGAAGCTCCTGGTGGCCAACGCGGAGGGCGCCATAGAACTCGCCGACCTCAATCGCGTGCTGGATGTGATCGTTGCTTCCAACATCCTGGGCTATCGCAAGCTGTTTGATGGCCGCCTGGGCGAGACGCGGATGAGCCCGACGGAGCTGCTCTCGGTGGGCGTCCGCCTCCGGTCGCTGCACGCCGAGGCCGGCTCCGCACTCGGTCCGCTCGCCCTCGTGGTGCGCGACGAGAATTACTGGCAGGTGGCGCGGGTGCTCGGGATCCTCGCGGTCCCGAAACGCCCGATGCGCGTGTTCAAGCTGGCGGACAAGGCCCGCGCCTGGCTCGATTCGCCCGCGATCATCGCGAGCGTGCCGGGTTGAAGCGATCCGGTGCGTGGTCGTGGAAATCGACCTGCATGCGCATCCGTCCGATCGGCTCGACATGGTGCGTCTGCTGCGGCCGGATAAGACCCGGGCGGTCCGGAGCGAGGATCGTTTCCGCGCCGCCGGCGACGACGAACCTGACCTCGCCCTCCAGCACGCGGATCACGCCCCACACGCCGGCCTTCGTCCGGTGCTCGCGCCGCAGCGCCGC
>CAIYWM010000358.1 GCA_903929895.1 uncultured Alphaproteobacteria bacterium | reverse complement strand
TCGAAGAACGTCGACGAGATGCTGAAGAGCGACAATCCCTCGATCAAGCGCATCCTCGGCGTCACGCCGGGCATGGGCAAGGCGCTCGGGGTCGACGAGAAGTGGGTCTACAACATCGTCAAGCAGGTCGGGAACTACGGCGAGAGCTTCGACCGCAACGTCGGCATGGGCTCGCCCCTCAAGATCGCCCGCGGCCAGAACGCGCTGTGGACCCAGGGTGGCCTGCAATACTCCCCGCCCATCCGTTGATGCGGGGAGATCGAGGCTGGGGATGGCGGGGTTTGTCCCGTTGCGCAGGGGCAATTCCCACATACACTGAGGGCAATACCGGGCATATAACGCCCGCGCGGGAAAACCGCACCAGTCAGGGGGAATAGCGTATGGCAGTCGAGGCTCTCGGCTCTACGCCACGTGCGAAAGTGGCGCCGTGGAACGATCCGGTCATCCGGGGCTGGGTCTTCCAGATCGTCGTGGTCGGTCTCGTCGGGTTCCTTGCCTGGTATCTGGTCAGCAACACGATCGAGAACCTGCAGCGCCAGAAGATCGCGAGCGGCTTCCACTATCTCGAGCGCGAAGCCGGCTTCGAGATCGGCGACACGATGATCGAGTACTCGCCGGCGAGCACCTACGCCCGCGCCATCTGGGTCGGCATCCTCAACACGCTGCGCGTCGCCGTCCTAGGCATCCTGCTCAGCACCCTCCTCGGCACCCTGATCGGCGTCGGACGGCTGTCGCCCAACTGGCTGCTCAACCGCATCTGCGGCTGGTACGTCGAGGCCTTCCGCAACGTGCCGCTGCTGCTGTGGCTCTTCCTCTTCTACAAGCTCATCAGCGAAGCCTTTCCCGGGCCGCGGCAGGCACTCTCGCTGTGGAACAGCGTGTTCCTCAGCAACCGCGGCGTCTACTTCCCGGTGCCGCTGGCCGACCCGATCCACAAATGGATGGGCATCGCCTTTCTGGTCGGCATCGCCGCCGCCTGGTTCGTCAACCGTTGGGGCAGGAAACGCCAGGAAGCAACGGGCCAGCCCTTCCCCGGTATTTCCGCGGGCCTCGCCCTCATCATCGGCCTCCCGGCCCTCGTCTGGCTGGCCGGCGGCGCGCCGCACCACATGAGCTGGCCTGAGCTGAAGGGCTTCAACTTCACGGGCGGAACCGTCATCCAGCCCGAGTTTACCGCCCTTCTGATCGGCCTGGTGCTCTACACCTCGGCGTTCGTGGCCGAGATCGTGCGCTCCGGCATCCTGGCGCTGCACAAGGGCCAGAGCGAGGCGGCGGCGGCGCTCGGCCTGTCGCGCGGCCAGTCGATGCGTCTCGTGCTGCTCCCGCAGGCTCTGCGGGTCATCGTCCCGCCGATGACCAGCCAGTATCTCAACATCACCAAGAACAGCTCGCTGGCCATCGCGATCGGCTACCCCGACCTCGTCGCCTCGATCAACGTGACCATCAACCAGACCGGCCAGGCGATCGAGAACATCCTGATCATCATGGCCGCCTACCTGTCGGTCAGCCTGTCGATCTCGGCGTTCATGAACTGGTACAACAAACGCATCGCCCTGAGGGAGCGCTGAGCATGACCGACGCCATGCCTGCAGGCGAGCGCAAGCCGATCGCCCCTCCCGTCGCCGACACC
>CAIYWM010000357.1 GCA_903929895.1 uncultured Alphaproteobacteria bacterium | reverse complement strand
CCGCCGTTACCGCCGTCGCCCCAGACGGTGTCGTTTCCTCCCATCGCCCTGATCGTGTCGGCAGCGCCAGTGCCGCCGATCATCTCGCTGGCATTGCCTTTTCCATTTGGATTGAGGACACCACGCCCGTCGAGATAGTCCCCGACATTGCCGTAGAATGTGGTCCCGACGAAGCCCGCTGTGCCAACCTGGCGCAACACCCCGTTGGCATCCAGGGTGGGAGTCGTGGCGCGCTGCAGTGCCGTGAGCGTGGCCGTATGCACGGTCGAATCCGCCATCTCGACGTAGCTGTCGGCCACAGAGAAGATGTCCGAATAGAGGTGCTTCACACCCGTATTGCGCATCACGATGTCGGAGAAGAGCTGCCCTTCGATCTCGGCGAGAAGGTCCGTTCCGGCCAGCCTTTCGAGATAGTAGAACCGATCGGCCGCCTGGAGCTTGATCATCTGAGCGGCGAAAACGAAGTCGAAGGTCGAGCCCAGCATGCCCCCCTCGACCTTGACCTCGGCCAGCCCGCCGAGCCACAGATCGATGTTCTGGAAGCCCTGGTCGGTCGTCATGAAGGTGCCGTCGTTAAGGGCCGCATCAGCGGCGGCGGCAAGGCCCGCCGCATATTCGGCGGCCCCGGCGCTCGTCGCCTCAAGGGCCTTCCATTCCGCCAGCGTGTGCTGCGTCGCGAACTGGGTGAGAATCGCGTCGGCCGAGTAGGCCGCAATGAAATTCTTGAGCGATTCAGGGTGCAGTAGATTGAGGCCGAAGTCCTCCCAGCTGGTATACGCCTGGAGGGACGTCATGCCGGTCTGCTCGAACAGCTGCTCGCGCACCTCGTTCAGGCTGGGAATGCCGGCATCGCGACCGCGGACGATGTTGAGCGTTGCCAGGTCAAGCGGCAGGCCAACGAGATTGTTGCGCAGCGCACCCGTGACCCACTCGTCGATCGCATAACCCACCTGCTTCGACGAACCAATCGCAACCTCGCCGGCGACGGTATGGCTGAACGCCGTCGGGTTGAGGAACGCCTCGATGAGCCCCATCGAATTGTCCTGGCCATTGGCGATGCCGCTGGCATCGAAGCCTTCCATGGCAACGGTATCGGTCAGCATCGAGTGGCCGAAGCGGTAGACAGCGTGCGCGAACTCGGCGGTGATTGCCGGGTCGATAGTGACGTCGTAGCCGGCAAAGGCGTTCACGTTCGGGCTGAGCTTGCGGGCAAACTCCCCAAACACGAGATGCTGGTACTCCATCTCGGTGACCAGCTTGGCCGCCTGGAAGTACATCTCGCTCGTCCAGCTCGCGGCGTCAGGCCGCTCTGCGACCAACACCTTGATCTGCTCGAGCATGGCGTTGTGCTCGCTGTGGAACACCTCATGGATCGAGGTCAGCGCGATGTTCTCGTTGACCCGGCCGTCGCCCCCGATGAGGTGCCCATCGAGGACGGTCGGATCCAGCAGATCGCCCTGGGCATCCAGGCCCGAAGCAAAGGAATTGTGCGCCATGTCGTCGAGGAACGCGTGGCCGATCGTCACCAGGGTCAGGTTAGCGGTCGCCAGCGCATCCTTGGCCGTATCCTGAATGAACACGACGGCTCCGGTGGTCTTGTTCTGGGCAACCAGCCAGGCCTCCCCGTTGGCGTCACGGTAGGTCGAACCATCCGCGTTCAGCCGGACAAGCGGGACATCGGCAACGTTGTAATCGTGCAGGGTAATGCCGAGCTGTGCGACATTGGCCTTGATGGTCGACCAGGTCGGCATGCT
>CAIYWM010000356.1 GCA_903929895.1 uncultured Alphaproteobacteria bacterium | reverse complement strand
TCTTCGGCGCGGCCTTCTTCACCACCTTCCGGGTGGCAGGCTTTGCCGATTTGCGTGCCGGCTTCTTCGGGGAGGATTTGGGGGCGGTCTTTTTCGCTTTGGCCATGAGGCCGTTCTACGCGCTATCGGCCCGTGTCGTCGAGATAGTAGGAAAAGAACAACACGGCCGATGCCGCGATTCCGAGTATCCAGAACAAGGCGCGCACGACACCCGCGACCATCGTCTGGTCGGGCCACAGACGGGCCACCGCCTCGGCACCGAACTGGTAGCCGAGCAGGCCGATCATTGTGCCCAGCACGAGCGAGATCGCGGCGTTCCATAGATGACGAACGCCGCGCCGGACCGGCCCTTCCTGTCGCCGCAGGGCGGCTGTGGGCTCGGGAGGCAGCACGGGCCTAGTCGCCCGCGTAAGCGATGCCGGCCTCGGTCTCGTTGATCGCCGCATTGACCAGGCTGATGGCGCGATCGCGATGGCCGCCCTTGTTGGGACGGGCCTGGATGAGTTCGGCGCGGGCTGCCTGCAGGGAGCTGAGGGCAGCCTGCATGTTGGGCTGGTTGGCGCCGGCGGCGCAGGCGCCGATGGCGGCGCCGATCACGAGGCTGACCGCGGAAATCTTCACGGACGAACTGATCTTCATCTCTCACTCCAAACGGAAACGGGCGGGGCAATCCCCGCCCGTGATGCTAATCGTTCGCAGCGCCGTCGCGCAGCCTTATTTGGCGGCGGCGGCTCTGTTTGCAGCCGAAGTGACGGCCTTGAGCGAGGCGGCCACGATGTTCGAGTCCATGCCGACACCCCACAGGACCTTGCCGCCGGGCGTCTCGGCCTCGATGAAGCTGACGGCCTGGGCGTCGGAGCCGGCGCCCGTGGCGTGCTGGTGATAGTCGCGGACCCGGATCTGGATGCCGCAATTCTTGCCCAGCGCGTCGACATAGCCCGCGATCGGACCGTTGCCGCGGCCCGAGATGGTCGCCGGCTTGCCGTTGAAGGTCACCTGGGCATCGAGAAGACGCACGTCGGGATGATTGGGATCCGGCACCGTCGTGTGGCTGTCGAATTCCACCGGTGAGGTGTTCTCGAGATACTCCTTGCGGAACGTGTCCCAGATCAGCGCCGGCTGGATCTCCTTGCCGGTCTCGTCGGCGATCTGCTGGATCACCTTGGAGAACTCGACCTGCAGCAGCCGCGGCATGTCGATGCCGTAGTCGCTCTTCAGGATGTAGGCGATGCCGCCCTTGCCCGACTGGCTGTTGATGCGGATGATCGCCTCGTAGCTGCGGCCGAGATCGGCCGGGTCGATCGGCAGGTAGGGCACTTCCCAGACCTTGCTGTTCGAGGCTTCGAGCGACTTGAAGCCCTTGTTGATCGCGTCCTGGTGCGAGCCCGAGAAGGCGGTGAAGACGAGGTCGCCGCCGTAGGGATGACGCGGATGGACGGGCAGCTGGTTGCAGTATTCGACCGTCTGGCGGATCTCGTTGATGTTCGAGAAGTCGATCTCGGGATCGACCCCTTGCGTGAACATGTTGAGGCCCAGGGTCACCAGGTCGACGTTGCCGGTGCGCTCGCCGTTGCCGAACAGGCAGCCTTCGATGCGGTCGGCGCCAGCCATGTAGCCGAGCTCGGCCGCCGCCACGCCGGTGCCACGGTCGTTGTGCGGATGGAGGCTCAGGATGATCGAATCGCGATACTTGAAGTTGCGATGGCACCATTCGATCTGGTCGGCATAGACGTTGGCCGAGGACATCTCGACCGTGGCCGGCAGGTTGAAGATCATCTTCTTCTGCGGGGTCGGCTTGTAGATGTCGGCGACCGCCGCACAGATGTCGCGCGCGAATTCGAGCTCGGTGCCGGTGAAGCTCTCGGGCGAGTATTCGAACACCCACTCGGTCGCGGGATCGGCATCGGCCAGCTGCTTGACCAGCTTCGCGCCTGAAACGGCGATGTCGATGATGCCGGAATAGTCGAGGCCGAACACGACGCGGCGTTGCAGGGTCGAGGTCGAGTTGTAGAGATGGACGATGACGCGCTTGGCGCCGCGGCAGGCCTCGAAGGTGCGCTCGATCAACTCCGGGCGGCTCTGCGTCAGCACCTGGATGGTGACGTCGTCGGGGATCATCTTCTTTTCGATGAGCTCGCGCACGAACTCGAAGTCGGTCTCCGAGGCGGCCGGGAAGCCGATCTCGATCTCCTTGAAGCCCATGTCGCAGAGCAGCTTGAACATGCGCGTCTTGCGGTCGGAGTCCATCGGCTCGATCAGCGCCTGGTTGCCGTCGCGCAGGTCGACCGCGCACCAGATCGGCGGCTTGGTGATCACGGCATTCGGCCACTTGCGGTCGGGGAGCGGCACGGGCTTGAAGGGCACGTACTTCTCGGCCGCGATCGGCATCATGGGCTTCTGGGGATTCTGGGATGACATGACGGGTAGCTCCTCGCGCCGCGCACGGCCGTATGGCTCAAACGAACACTGCGATGGATGAAAGGGAGGCGGCGACTGGTTGGGTAAGAACAGAGACGAACGACAAGCGATCCGCAGGGCCCTTCCGGTTGTCCCGGTCGGGCGGCGGATCAGCCAATAAGTCGTAGCGTCGTCAGTCGCAGCATGATGGGCGCGACAATCGTCGATTTGCCGGCGCCCGTCAACCGCCGGTGTCGGGGCAATTCCGCCTCGGCTTGCCTCCCCGTTCAGACGGGGAGGGAACTTGATAAGGAGATCAGAGAGGTCACCGCAGCGGGACGTTCACGCCGATGCTGAGATTACCGCCGGGGTAGGCAGGGCCGTACGCCGGCGCGTAGACCACCGGCGGGGCGTAGACAGGAGCCTGGTAAACGACCACCGGACGGGGGGCGTAATAGACCGGGCGTGCCGGCTGAACGACCACGACTTCGCGATCGTAGTAGTGGTCATGATGGTGCTTGTGGTGCCCCCGGCCCTTCTTCCAGTCGTCGGCCATCGCGGCCGACGCGGTGAGCATGACGGAACCCGCCATCGCAAGCGAACCAGCCAGACGCAGGACCTCGATCTTCATTTTTCCGGTCTCCTTTGCTGCAGGATGAAACGCCCTGCGCGAGGAGAATGTTGCCTGTGAATTCGCCCTGGGATGGTGACCAACTTGTGGTAAGCGGGAAGGCAAGAATCGGAGGAATCATCAGATGGCAGGTCCGCTGGACGGCGTTCGCATTCTCGACTGCACGACCGTGGTGCTGGGCCCGTGGGCGGCGCAGCAATTGGGCGATCTCGGGGCGGACGTCATAAAGATCGAGCCGCCGGAAGGCGACACGACGCGCCAGCTCGGGCCCGCCCGCAATCCCGGCATGTCGGCCTTCTATCTCGGCTGCAATCGCTCCAAGCGCTCCATCGTGCTCGACCTCAAGCAGGAGGCCGGCCGCGCCGCCCTGTTCAAGCTGGCCGAGACGGCCGACGTCATCATGCACAACTACCGGCCCGAGCCGGCCAAGCGCCTCGGCGTCGAGTACGAGAAGTTCGAGAAGGTCAATCCGCGCATCGTCTATCTCGCCACCTATGGCTACCGCGCTGCCGGTCCGATGGGCGCCAAGGCGGCGTATGACGACATCATCCAGGCCGGCTCCGGCCTCGCCGCGCTCCAGACCGTCGTGGCCGGCCAGCCGCGCTTCCTGCCGACGATCGTGGCCGACAAGACGAGCTCCAACGGCGTGGTCTCCGCCCTGCTGGCCGCCCTGTTCGCGCGCGAGCGTACCGGCAAGGGCCAGTCGGTCGAGGTACCGATGTACGAGACGCTGGTCTCGTTCGTGATGGTCGAGCATCTCTACGGCGAGACCTTCAAGCCGGCGCTCGATACGGCCGGCTACAAGCGTGTGCTCAACAAGGAGCGCCGGCCCTATCCGTCGAAGGACGGCTACTTCGCGCTGCTGCCCTACACCGACAGCCACTGGCGCGAGTTCTGCACCCTGGTCGGCCGCGAGGACCTCGCCGCGGACGAGCGCTTCCAGGGCCTGGCCAACCGCCTGAAGAACGTCGAGCAGTATTACGCGACGCTCGCAGGCCTTTGCGCCGAGCGCACCAATGCCGAATGGGTGGCGTTGCTCAAGAACTCCAACGTGCCGCACGGGCCGGTGAACACGCTCGACGACCTGTTCATCGACCCGCAGCTCGAGGCGACCGGCTTCTGGAAGGAAGTCGACCACCCGACCGAGGGCCGGCTGCGCATGACCGACATTCCGCCCCGCTTCAGCAAGACCAAGCCCGAGATCACCCGCCTGCAACCGCGGCTGGGCGAGCACAGTGTCGAGGTCCTGCAGGAGGCCGGCTTTACGCAGGGCGAGATCGACTCCATGCTCAAGTCGGGCGCGACCAGGACGGCCCCCTAGACAGGAGGGGCCGTCCCGCCAACGAGTCGCCGCCGAACGGGAGGCGACCATGATTTTGCGGGCAACACGGCGTGACCTGCTACGCTACGGGTCTCTGACGGCGCTGGCGACCTTGCCGGCGCCGGCCATCGCGCAAGGATGGCCGACAAGACCCATCAAGATCGTCTGCACCTATCCGGCCGGCGGACTGACCGACATTTTCGCCCGCGCTTACGGTGAGTACGTGGCCGAGAAGACAGGCCAGACGGTGATCGTCGAGAACAAGGCCGGCGCCGCCGGCGCGATCGGCGCGGAGATCGTCAAGCAGGCGCCGCCCGACGGCTACACGCTGATGTTCACCAACTCCACGACGATGGTGCAGAACAAGGCGCTGTTCAAGAAGCTGCCCTACGATCCCGACAGGGACTTCGCCCTGGTGGCCTGGTTCAACACCGGCCATCTGCCGACCATGGTGAACAAGGATATTCCGGTGAGGAACGTGGCCGAGTTCGCGGCCTGGGCGAAGGGCAGGAAGGTCTCGCTCGCGACTTACGGCATCGGCTCCTTCGCCCATATCGTCACCGAGACGCTGAACCGCCATTACGGGCTCGAGATGGAGGCGGTGCATTACCGCGGCGAGTCGGCGATGTGGCAGGACGTGGCCTCCGGCGCCGTGCAGGGCGCCACGGGCAGCTACGCCTCGGGCTCGGCCGTGCTGCAGGCGGGCAGCGTGAAGCCGATCGCGGTGCCGACCATGGTGCGTATGAAGAAGCTGCCCGATGTCGCGACTTTCTACGAGCAGGGGCTGCCCGAGAAGGCGTTCCAGATCCGCGGCTGGGTCGGTTGCGCGGCGCCAGCCGGCACGCCGCCCGAGATCGTCCAGAAACTTTCGGCGCTGATGGTCGAGGCCGGCACGACCGAGCGGATCCGGAAGATCAACGACACCTTTGCCATCGACGAGGGCGCTCGCGACGCCGCGTACTTTCGCCGGGTCCTCGACGAGGAGGGGCCGGTCTCGCTCGAGGTCATCAAGAGCCTGGGGATCGAGCCTCAATAGCCTGACCGCACTGCGGTGCGGGCTTTACGCAGTGCAAAATCGCGGCCATGCTTCTTTCAGGCGCGCCCGAGACGGCCTCGACCGTCAAAAAAATTGCGCCACAGGGAGGCAATCGATGATCGTGAGTGCGTCGCGACGTGATGTGCTGCGTTATGGCTCTGCCGCTGCGGTTGCAGCGGCCTTGCCGGCTCCGGCCATCGGCCAGGGAGCCTGGCCCAACAAACCCATCAGGATCATCTGTGGCTATCCGGCGGGCGGTCTCACCGACACCTTCGCCCGAGCCTATGGCGAGTACATCTCACAGAAGACCGGTCAGCCGGTATCGGTCGAGAACAAGACTGGCGCCAGCGGCGCCATCGCCGCGGAGCAGGTGAAGGGCGCGGCGCCGGACGGCTACACGCTGATGTGGACGATCTCGACCACGATGATCATGAACAAGGTGCTGTTCAAGAAACTGCCCTATGACCCGGACAAGGATTTCGTCCTGATCTCGTGGATGGACGCAGGCCACCTGCCGCTGATCGTGAACAGCAAGGTGCCGGTTAAGAACCTTGCCGAGCTCGCCGACTATGCCCGCGCCAACAAGACCAGCCTCGGCACCTACGGCGCCGGCTCCTACAGTCATGTCGCCGTCGAGGCGCTGAACCGCCACTACAAGCTCGGCATGGAAGCGGTGCATTATCGCGGCGAGGCGCCGATGTGGCAGGACGTGGCCTCGGGCGCGGTGCAGGGCGGCAGCGGCAGCGTCGCCGCCGCGTCGGGCGTGCTGCAGTCGGGCAACGGCCGGCCTATTGCCGTGCCGACCATGGAGCGCATGAAGAAACTTCCCGACGTCCCAACCTTCTATGAGCAGGGGGTGACCGACAAGGCCTTCCAGGTCCAGGGCTGGATTGGCCTGGTCGGTCCCGCGGGCATGCCCAAGGAGATCGTGCAGAAGCTCTCGGACATGATGGTCGAGGGCGGCAAGAGTGAGCGCATCCAGAAGATCCTCGCCACCTTCGGCATCGACAATGCCGCCCGCGACCACGTTTTCTTCGAGAAGATCGTGGCCGAGCAGGGGCCGATCTGGATCGACCTGGTGAAGGGCCTGAACATCGAACCACAGTAGCCGCAGCTACCGGGAATAAAGGCACTCGGGCGGGCTTGTTCCCGCCCGACTCATGTCGACGACCGAAATTGATAGGGATTTCGCCGCTTTGCGATTGCGTCCCTGCACGTGGAAATTGTACTTGTAGGGCCACTGCAAATGGCGAATTTCGTCAGCGACCGTACGGAAAGGAACTCACCTCTTCATGGCTCTCGACGTCTATGTCGGGTCGCTTACGCGCTATTACGCCGGTGCCTGGGAAAATCTCGTCGAGAGAGCCCTTCGTGAGCGGGGCGCGCCGCCTGCTGTTCGGTCGGCCATGCCGACCGACGAGGCCAAGAGCCAGGATCGTATCCGTGCGAGAGTGATCGCCTGGCGCACCGCGCTTGCAAAGGCCCTGGGCGATCGTCTTGCCGGGCCGCTCGAGTGGGGCGAGACGGAGGCGGCTCCGTGGTTCACCCAACGTCCCGGCTGGGACGGGTTCGGGTCGCTCGTCCTGTGGGCGGCCTATGCCGAGCACCCGGCGTTGCGGTTGCCCGAAACCCTGCCGGAGGAATGGGACCACGACGTCGCCCTGATGCGGTCGACCGCGGAGGGCTTCCGCTCGCGCTATTCCCATCTGGTCCGCAATGTGGAGATGTGGCTGCCGGTCGCCTTCGAGATCACCTTCGAGGGGGAGGATGTCGACGGTCGGCGCGTTGTGGTGGGGTCGGTGACGACTTTGCGCCGTCAGTTGGCGGACTTGAATGCCTCAACATGGAAGGCCTCCGCCACCGATATTGCAGCCTGGGGCCAGATGCCGCCCGAAAGGCGGACTGTGGAAGGCTGCGCGCGCTACGCCTTTTCCCTCCTCTCCGACCTCGCGCAGCGGGCGCACGCCGAGCGTCTGCCGATGAAGCTCGACCACTGACGCAAAACGCCCGCGGGGTGAACCGCGGGCGCCTCGTGGACAGGCCTCCGTCCGTAAGTCTCAGGATGCGCTGGGGGCCGGCGGCGTCTCTGTCGCCGGGCGGTTGCGACGGTCGGCCATGAACTGGTCGAACTCGGCGCGGTCCTTGGCGGCGCGCAGCTTGTCGAGGAAGTCGCGGAACTCCCGCTGCTCCTGATCGAGGCGGTTGATCGTCTCCTCGCGATATTCGTCGAAGGCGACGTTGCCGCTGCTGCTGCGGCGGCCCCAGCCGGTGCGGCGCTTCCAGCCCTGTAATTCCTCACGGCACGAGCGGCCATCGGGCATGTTCCAGTGACCGTAGCGCTTCGAGCAAAACATGCGTCCACTCCCTTTGAGATAGATGAGAAGGGCCAGGCCAACCGGCCAGAACAGGATGAAGCTCAGCACCAGGAGCGCAATCCACGCCGGCTTGCCGAGGTCGTCTATTTTTTCGATCAGGCCCATGAGGGAGCCCCCTTTTGCTGATGTTAACGATGTGAATGTTAACGACATTTACATTGGGGTCGCCAACCCGGTGAGTCAAGGCCCCGGCGAAAACTTTCAGCGCGAAGCGGGAAAACCCAGGCCCTGCAGGTAGATGAGTACTTCCGACTCGAGCAGTTCCTCGGCCGACATGGGCAGTGCGCGCCGGCCGGAATCGCCGCGCCCGAACAGGGAGGCGATGCCGTGTGCCATCGACCAGATATGCAGGCTCATCATCAGCGCGGGCGGGCGCCCGGGGGCCGGGAGCAGGACGACGAGCTGGTCGGCCGCCGCGCGCAGCACGGCAAAGGCCCGTTCCGACGCGGCCCGGAGGTCGGGATTCGTATCGGGGGAGATGCCCGACTCGAACATCGCCGCGTAGTAGGCCGGTTCGGAGCGCGCGAACGTAAGATAGGCCTTGCCGATACTGTGGAAGGCGGTGACGGGATCGGGTTTGCCGCTGGCCCAGCCTGCGGCCAGCATCGCCGCGAAGCGCTCGAAACCCTCGCGCGCCACGTCGGCCATCAGCGCGTCGCGGTCGCGGAAATGGCGGTAGGGCGCGGCCGGGCTCACGCCCGCGGACCGCGCCGCATCGGCGAAGGTGAAGCCTGCCGGGCCCTTTTCCTTGATGAGCTCGCGGGCAGCCTTGATCAGCGCCTCGCGCAGGCTGCCGTGGTGATACTTCCGCTCCTCACGGTCGTTGCGCTTCCAGCTCATGTTAAGAAGATTTACATGAGCAGGCCGTCCGATGCACGCGTGTCGTGACCGGGTTGGGGGCCTGTCCGGGCGAGGGAGCCGTCTCCAGCAGCTATAGTGTCGCCAGGAAATCCTTGGCGATCTGGGCAATCTCGCTGGCCTTGTCGGTGCCGTTGATGCAGCGCCGCGCGGCGACGAAATCCGTCTGATTCTCGGAGATGTAGTCGGTGATCTTGCGCCCGGTGAAAGCGCCCGTCTTGAAGCCGTGGACGAGGACGAACAGGGCGACGGCAGGCTCGAGCGCGATGTCAGGATCCGCCACCATGTCGCGTCCGATCAGCCCGGAGTAGGTCTGGTAGTTGTTCTTCCAGGTAAGCTGCACGTAGCCGCGACCATAATATGGATAGTATCTGAGGTTCGCCTTCCGCCAGGTTTCGCTGAGCCAGAAAGCCTCCTTTACCGGCTGGAAGGTCTGGGCCGTCTCCCATTGCGTGGTCGCCAGCACATAGGCGATCTGGGTCGGCAGACCGATGCCCAGGGCAGCGCACTGGTTCTTGATCGCCTGGATGGTGCCACTCCTGGTGGAGAGCATGGGCTTGGCGGTACTGGGCAGCTCGCGCAGCTTGTCCTGCAGCGCGGCGACCGATTCCGGGCCGATCAACTCCGGATTTCCGGAATAAACGTCGGTCTTGAATTCGGCCCAGGCATTACGGGTATTGGGTCCGTAGAGCCCATCCAGATCGCCGACCGGATATCCCAGCCGCTTGAGAGCCGTCTGCAGTTCCCGCAGAGGATTCTCCTTGAGTTCCGTCAGCGGCACGGGGCCCGAGATGCTCGACAGATAGACGAAATCGCTCTTAACCTTTGCAACGGCCATTGGACTTCTCCCCCCGAGAGCACAAGGAGAAGTCTCTGCATGCGTGCAGATAGCTGCAACGCCAGTTTGCGAATATCTCAGGCACCCTGCTCGCACATAAGCTGCAGATTTTCCTGCGGATGACGGCAGCGCTAGCGCGAGACTTCGCCCACCAGGATGTCTTCCGTCACCTTGCCGGCAAGTTCTTCCTCGGGCTCGATCAGGCGCTTCTTCTTCCAGTCGCCCTTGGCATAGAGGCAGAGGGTGATCAGCGCTGTGACGATGTTGGAGATCGGCAAGGCCCACCAGATTCCCTGCTCGTGCAGATCCGTGTGCTTCGAGAGCACATAGGCGAGCGGGAACTGCACGACCCACTGCGATACGAGCGTGAGCACCATGGTCAGCACCATGTTGCCCGAGGCGCGGAACACGCCGGTCAGCGCGAACTGCAGGCCGAGGAAGCCCCAGGCGAGCGACATGATACGCAGGAAGCCCGCGCCGGCTTCGATCACCGCGGCGTCCCCCGGTACGAAGACGGCAACGAGCCGGGGGGCGAACAGGAAGACAATGATCCCGAAGAAGCTCAGGCTCGCGAACCCGAGCAGTCCGCCCAGGCGCCCGATCCGCGCCGCGCGCTCGATGTTGCCGGCGCCGATGTTCTGGCCGACCAGGGTCGAGATCGCCATCGACAGGCCCATGGCCGGGACCATGACGACCTGCAGGATGTTCGACCCCACGCCGTAGGCCGCCAGCGTCAGCGTGCCGAAGCTCGCGATCAGGAACGTCATCACCATCAGGCCCAGCGCCCGCGCCGAGAGTTCGACGGAGGCGGGAAGGCCAAGGAAGAACGCGCGCTTCACATAAGTGAAGTCGGGAATGAAATCGCGCCGCCGCACATGGATGCCGTGCAGGCCGATGCGCAGGACGGCGATGCCGACAATGGCGGCGATCGCCTGGGTGATCAGCGTGGCGATGGCGGCGCCCATCACGCCGTAGCCCGGCACCGGTCCCCAGCCGAAGATCAGCAGTGGAGCCAGCACGAAGTTCAGGAACACCGTGCCCAGCACGATGTAGACCGGCAGGGTCGGCCGGCCGATCCCGCGCATGATCGCCTGGAACACGAAGAAGGTGAAATTGAAGACGATGCCCACGAACGATACGCGCATGAAGCCCAGCGCCCCGGGATAGACGTCGGGCCCGACGCCCATCAGCCGCAGCAGCGCGGGCGAGCAGAAATAGCCGATCGTCCCCAATACCACCGAGGCCAGGATCACCATGAGCAGCGTCTGGCCCGCGACGTGCGCGACCATCTTGTCGTTACGCGCGCCGACATACTGCGCGATGAGTGTCGAGCCGGCGAGCGACAGGCCCGAGCCGATGGCGAAGGTGAGGAACAGCACCGGGAAACTGATCGAGACGGCCGCTACCGCCGCGCCGCCGAAGCGCCCGACCCAGAAGGCATCGATGATCTGGTAGGCCGACTGCAGCACGTTCGCCGCCACGATCGGCACGGCCAGCGTCAGCAGCGAGCGGAGGATCGGCCCTTCGAGGAGCTTGTTGCTGGGTGGGGGCACGCCGGTCCTTTGATCGGGCAATGAGGTTTTTCTGCGGACCTCAACGTCCGAAGGGCGGTGCGGCTCCTGTCACACGGGGTGCGTTAGGATGCAGGAAGGATCCTTCGCTGCGCTCAGGATGACACGGACTTTTTGACACGCTCTCTGTGTCATCCCGAGCGCAGCGAGGGACCTTTGCAGCATTCAATGGGAAGAGAGCACACTCGCAGAATAGTCTCATTGATCCGCCAAAGGACGTGAGTGCCTCCCGCAAAGAACGCTCTCCTCGAAGGTCCGATCCTCCGTTCGCTGCTGACGCTCGCCGTGCCGATCGTGGCGGCGAACGTGCTGCAGTCGGCCTACCAGATCATCGATGCCT
>CAIYWM010000355.1 GCA_903929895.1 uncultured Alphaproteobacteria bacterium | reverse complement strand
TAGAGAAGTAACGCCTGCAGCGCAGGCAGATGACGTTTGCTCATTTTGACTGGTTGGCCAGTGTTCTGAGGCTTCCGCTCCGCGCTGAGACTCGTCACTCACCCTCTCGCAGCCATCTGCCAATCCCGCTAAACACTACCTTCTGTCATTGCACTGGGAGAGGGTGCCTCAATGAAGAAAATCAGCCCGCGAATCATCATCAATTCCGACGTGCTCGCACCCGCCGCAATGGCGTTGCTCGAGGCACGCGGCGCCGAGGTGCGGATGTTGCCGACGCGCGCCACGGAAGCCGAAATGATCGCGGCGGTGTCGGAAGCGCCGACCCATGCGATCCTGGTGCGCACCACCAGGATCACGCCGGCCGTCTATGACGCGGCGCCGGACCTGCGGGTCGTGTCCAAGCACGGCGTCGGCTACGACAATATCGACGTCGCGGCCGCCAGCGCGCGCGGCATCGCGGTGCTGCGCACGCACGGCGCCAATGCCCGCTCGGTGGCCGAGCTGGCGCTGGGCATGATGCTCTCGGTGCTGCGCTACATGGTGCCGTTCGACACGGCACTGAAGCAGGGCACCTGGCCGCAATCGGCCTTCATGGGTCGCGAACTGTCGGGCTCGAAGCTCGGCATCGTCGGCTGTGGCGCCGTCGGCTCCTCGCTGGTCGCGCTCTGCCGGCCGTTCGATCTCGACATCCGGATCTATGATCCCTATCTCGCGCCCGAGGCGATCCCCGAAGGCGTCGGCCGCGTCGATGCCCTCGAGGAGCTTCTGGCGTGGGCGGACATCGTCACGCTGCATTGCCCGCTGACCGAGGAGACCGACCGCATGATCGACGCGGCGGCGCTCGCCCGCATGCGCAAGGGCACGTTCCTGGTGAATGCCGGCCGTGGCCCGCTGGTCGATGACGTGGCGCTGGTCGCCGCACTGGAGAGCGGCCATCTGGCCGGCGCCGCGCTCGACACGTTCGTCGTCGAGCCGCCCGATCCCAATCATCCGCTGTGGAAGCAGAAGAACGTGGTCTTCACGCCGCATATCGGTGGCTCGACGCGGCAGTCTCTGGAGCGCGTCGCCGTGCAGGCGGTCGAGAACATCTTCTATATCCTCGACGGCCAGGAGCCGCCGGCGCGCTGCGTCGTGGGGTGATAGTCGATCCATCTTGTTCCTCTCCCCCGAGTGGGGGAGAGGAGTCTGAAAGCAGAATCCAAAGTACAGAGAGGAACAGCCAGATGGCCATCCGCCAGAACGTCATGAAGGCCGCGATGAAGAGCGGCCGCACCGTCGCCAGTTTCAACGTCAACCGCTGGCGCAGCGTCGATGCCGCCGAGATCGCGAAGTTCGCGGGCTTCGAGTGGATGTTCCTCGATCTCGAGCATTCGACGCTGAGCGAGGATCTGGCGGGGCAGATGTCGATCACCGCGCTCGCCACCGGCGTGACGCCGATCGCCCGCGTGGGCATGGACCAGTTCTACCAGGCCGCGCGCCTGCTCGACGCCGGCGCCCAGGGCATCGTCTTCCCGCATGTCGACACGGTCGAGCAGGCGACGCTCGCCGCCGCCGCCACCAAGTATCCGCCGATGGGCACGCGGTCGCTCACCAGCCCGCTCGCCCAGGCCGAGTTCCAGCGCAGCGGCGATCCGCAGTCGCTGGCCCAGCTCAACGCGGAGACGCTGACCATCGTGATGATCGAGACGCGCACCGCCGTCGCCAATGCCGCCGCGATCGCCGCCGTCCCGGGCGTCGACGCGCTGATGATCGGCACCTCCGACCTCACCGCCGACTTCGGCATCCCCGGCAGTCAGGGCCATGCCGACATCGCGGCGGCCTATGCGACGGTCGGCGCGGCGTGCAAGGCCAGCGGCAAGTTCTTCGGCATGGGCGGCGTCTATTCGAAGGAGCTGATCGAGAAGTTCCTGAAGCACGGCGTCCAGTTCCTGCTGGGCGGCGCCGACGTCTCCTTCGTCATGGACGGCGCCAAGGCCCGCCGCGAGATGATCGCGGCCGCGGGAAAGGCTTAGGGCAGGATCGTCCGGCGGGGCCGGAAAGGCTTTTCAAAGCC
>CAIYWM010000354.1 GCA_903929895.1 uncultured Alphaproteobacteria bacterium | reverse complement strand
CCGTGCCGTCGGCCACGGCGACGGCCGACCCCGAGCTCGATCCGCCGGCAGTCTTCGAAACATCCCAGGGATTGCGCGTCACGCCGTAGAGCGGCGAGTTGGATGCCGCCTTCCAGCCCAGTTCGGGCGTCGTCGTCTTGCCGATCATGACAGCGCCCGCCGCGAGCAGGCGCTCGACCGACGGCGCCGTCTCGGTCGCTACCGAATCGACGTAGAGCTTCGAGCCGCGCTGCGTTTTGTAACCCTCGACCAGGAAGAGATCCTTGATGCCAACCGGCACCCCGTGGAAGGGACCGCGGAACGACTTGGCGCGCGCCTCCTTCTCGAGCTCCGCCGCCCGCGCCTTCGCATCCTCGGCAAAGACGGCACTGTAGGCGTTCACGCGGGCCTCGGTTTCCTCGATCGCACCCAGCGACGCCTGGACCAGCTCCACGGGCGAGACCTCGCCCTGTCGCACCAGCCGCGCCATCTCGACCGCGCTCAGGGCTGCGTACTGACGCAGTTCCATCGTCTTCCTCCTGATCCTGCTTTCCTAGAGGCGCTGGCCCGACCTGGCGTCGAACACATGCATGTCCTTGCCGCGCACGATCGCGCCGTGTTGCGTGGCCTCGCCCAGTTCCGTGTCGGGTGGCACCGCCACCACGAATCCCCCCCGCCCGTCGTCGAGATGGACGAGCTTCACGCTGCCCAGATCCTCGACCAGCTCGACCCGGCCGCCGAGGCCGCCGACTTGCGGCGGTGCAAGCGTGAGCGCATCGGGCCTGACGCCGACCACGACCTCCCGGCCCGCAGCGCCGCTCCACTCGCCCTCGCCCCCGACCGAGGCTCCGCCGGTCAGCGTGATGGCACGCCCATCGCGTGCCACCGTGCCCTCGAAGAAGTTCATCGGCAGCGAGCCGATGAAGCCCGCCACGAACAGGGTCGCAGGCCGCGCATAGACCTCACCCGGCGAGCCCACCTGCTCGACCCGGCCGGCATTCATCACGATCAGGCGGTTGGCGAGCGACATGGCCTCGACCTGGTCATGCGTCACCAGGATCGAGGTTGCGTCCAGCCGCAGATGCAGGCGCTTCAGCTCGGTGCGCATTTGGTGGCGCAGCTTGGCGTCGAGGTTCGACAGCGGTTCGTCGAACAGGAAGACCTTGGGCTCGCGGATGATTGCGCGGCCCATGGCGACCCTCTGGCGCTGGCCGCCGCTCAACTGCGTGGGCTTGCGGCCGAGGAAGTCGCCGATGCCCAGGATGCCGGCGACGCCGGCCACCTTGTCGCGGATGGTCGCCTTGGACGCGTGCGCGATCCGCAGCGAATAGGACATGTTCTCGGCCACGCTCATGTGCGGATAGAGCGCGTAGTTCTGGAACACCATGGCGATGTCGCGCTCGCGCGGCTCGAGCCGGTTGACCACACGGCCGTCGATCGCGATCTCGCCGCCGGTGATCTCCTCCAGGCCGGCGATCATGCGCAACAGGGTGGATTTCCCGCAGCCGCTCGGCCCCAGGATGACGGCAAACTCGCCGTGCCGGATCTCGAGGTCGATGCCGTGCAGGACCTGGGACGTCCCGTAGGACTTCTCCACTTTGCGAATGTCGACGGTGGCCAAGGAATGCTCCGCTATTTTTCCGAGTCGACGAGGCCTTTGACGAACCAGCGCTGCAACACGATCACCACCATCACCGGCGGCAGCGTTATCAGCAGCGCCGAGGCCATCAGCGTGTTCCACTTCGGCACGGCCTCCGGCGCGGCGGAGATCTGCTTGGACAGGCCGATCACCGCCGTCGTCATGCTGGCCTCGGTCGTGATCAGCAGGGGCCACAGATACTGGTTCCAGCCGAACACGAAGAGGATGACGGTGAGTGCCACCACGTTGGTGCGCGACATCGGCCACAGCACGTCGATCAGGAAGCGGATCGGCGACGCGCCGTCGATCTTGGCGGCCTCCAGTAGTTCCTCGGGGATCGTGAGGACGAGCTGGCGGAACAGGAAGGTCGCGGTGGCCGAGGCCATCAGCGGCAGGATCAGCCCCGCATAGGAATCCAGCAGGCTCCATTTCACGACCGCCTCGATGTCCCAGCCAGTCAAGCTCTCCAGTGGACCGCGCAGGCCCGTCTGGTCGAGCAGCCAGCCCAACCCCTGCAGCGGATGGGCGGCCACGGCATAGGTCGGGACTATGCGGACTTCGATTGGCAGCATCAGCGTGGCGAAGATCAGCCAGAAGGCCGCCATCCGGAAGGGAAAGCGGAAATAAGTGATGGCGAAGGCAGACAGGATCGACACCGCGATCTTGCCGACCGTGACGCCGACCGAGACGATCAGCGAATTGACGAGCTGGCGGCCGAGGTCGCCTCGCGCCATCGCCGTCTTGAGGTTGGCCAGCAGCTCGTTGCCCGGCGTCAGCGGCATGGGAACCTGCAACACGTCGGACAACGTGTGGGTGGCGGCGATCAGCGCGTAGTAAAGCGGCAGGCAGACGGCAACCACGCCCGCGATCAGCAGCAGGTGGCAGAAGAAGTCGAGCTTGGGGGTCCGCTCGATCATTGGGCGTACTTCACGCGCCGTTCGAGATAGCGGAACTGCACCGCCGTCAGCCCGATCACCAGGATCATCAGGATGACCGACTGGGCCGACGAAAGGCCGAGGTCGAGGCCGAGAAAGCCGTCGGCATAGACCTTGTAGACCATGATGTCGGTCGCCCCGCCGGGGCCACCCTGGGTCAGCGCATGGATGATGCCGAACGTGTCGAAGAAGGCGTAGACGACGTTGATGACCAGCAGGAAGAACGTCGTGGGTGAGATCAGCGGGAAGACGATGCTGACGAAGCGCCGGATGGGCCCCGCCCCGTCGATTGCCGCCGCCTCGATCAGCGAGCGCGGGATCGCCTGTAGGGCGGCGAGGAAGAACACGAAGTTGTAGCTCACCTGCTTCCAGGCGGCGGCCACGATGACCAGCAGCATGGCGTCGTTGCCGTCGAGCAGCGGGTTCCACGGGATGCCGAATCCCTGCTTCAGCATCAGCGCGATGGCGCCGTAGATCGGATGGAAGAGAAAGAGCCAGAGGACGCCTGCCAGCACCGGCGCCACGGCATAGGGCCAGATGATCATCAGCCGGTAAACCGACTTGCCCCGGACGACCCTGTCGACCAGCACCGCGAAGGCAAGGCCCGCCAGCACGGCCGAGACGGTCGTGCCGGTGCTGAAGATCGCCGTCCGGTAGATCGAATTGAAGTATTCCGGACTGGTGAGAATGTCGCGGAAATTGTCGAACCAGACGAAGGTCGAGTGCTGGCCGAACGGATCGCTGACGGTGAACGCCTGATAGAGCGCCTGCGCCGCCGGCCAGAAGACGAAGATGGCCAGCACGAGCATCTGCGGCGCGAGAAGCAGGAACGCCAGCGGCTTGTGCCGCTGGAAGTTCACCCGTTTGATCAAGGCATCAGCTCCTCGCGACGGCGCGTCAACTCAGTTGCCGCGCTGCCGCTCGAAGCGGCGCAGTATCTCGTTGCCGCGACGCACCGCATCGTCCATCGCCTGCTGCGCCGTCTTCTTGTTCGCCCAGACAGCTTCCATCTCCTCCTCGAGGGCGGCGACGTACTGGTTGGCGTTGCCCAGCCGCACCGTCATCGTGTTGAGCGTCGGCGTGCCGCGCTGGACCTGGGTTATGGCCACTTCCTGCTGCGGATTCTTGTCGTAGTAGCCCTCGGCCTTGACCTTCTCATAGGCGGCCTTGGTGATCGGCATGTAACCGGTGTCCTTGTGCCACTTGGCCTGCTGGTCCGGGCTGGCAAGATGCGCTAGGAAAGCCGCCACGCCCTTGTATTCCTCGGGCTTGTGGCCCTTCAGCACCCAGAGCGCGCCGCCGCCGATCAGGCTGTTGTGCGGCGTGGTGCCTGCCTCGTACGGCAAGGGCGCGGCCTCGAAGGCGAACTTGGCGCTGGCCTGCAGCGATGAGAAGACCGCCGAGGAATGGGTCATCATCGCACAGCGGCCCGACGCGAAGGCGGGCGTGGCGCTGCTGCCCTGGCGGCCGGAATAGGTGTAGCGGCCGTCGGCGACCCACGACTGCAGGCGCGCGATGTTCTTCACCACATCCGTCTTGTTGTAGGTGAAGGTCGCGGCGAGCCCGTCGAGCCCGTTATGCAGGGTGGCGATCGGCAGGTCGTGGATCGTCGAGTAGTTGTCGACATGCACCCACTGCTGCCAGCCCGACGTGTAGCCGCACTCGAAGCCCGCGGCGCGGAGCTTCGTCAGGTATTCGCCCATCTCGTCCCACGTCGCGGGCGGCCGCGTGAGACCGGCCTTGGCGAAGCCGTCCTTGTTGTACCAGAGGATCGGCGTCGAGGCGCTGAACGGCAGCGACAGGAGCTTCATGTCCTTGGTGCGATAGTAATTCAGCACCGGCTGGATGTAGTTGTCCCAGTCGACCTTGTGGCCCTCGGCCGCCAGCAGGTCCTGGACCGGATAGACCGCGCCCGACAGCAGCATGCTCTGCGTGCCCTGGCCGATCACGACCAGCAGATGCGGGCTCTTGTTCGCGCGGAAGCCGGCGATTGCGGCATTGAAGGTCTCGTCGTAGGTGCCGCGGCCGGAGGCCACGACCTTGTAGGCCGTCTGGGCGTTGTTGAAGCTGTCGATCTGCTGCTTCAGCGCATCGTCGATCGGCCCCAAAGTCGGGTGCCAGAACTGGATTTCGATCGGCGCGGCCGTGGCGACCGAAGCGGCAAAGGCGGTGACCATTCCGGCCAAGGCGCCGAGCAACCT
>CAIYWM010000353.1 GCA_903929895.1 uncultured Alphaproteobacteria bacterium | reverse complement strand
GCGCCAGGTCGTGTCGGCGCGGATGTGGGCCTCGATCTCGTCGGAGTCGAGGCCGGCGAAATAGTCCCACTTCTTGTTGTAGTCGCGGACATGCTCGAGGCAGAACCAGCGATACTCGTCGAGCTTGTCGCGGGCGCGGGGCGCACGATATTCCCCCTGCAGGCGACAGCCTGGGGTCTCGCAGACGCGCTGGTGCGGCTTCGCGCCGTCCAGTGCCGCCAGTGGGTTCGCTCTCCGTCGGGCCATCGGGCTAATATGTGTTCAACCAACAGAACCGGCAAGATGAGGCAAGATGGTCATGGGCAAGGTGGCGACGGCGATTGACAGCAAGCTTCGGGCGGCCTTCGAACCGCTGCGTCTGGCCATCGAAGACGAGTCCTCGAAGCATCACGGCCATGCCGGCTGGCGCGAGGGGGGCGAGACGCATTTCCGGGTGGAGATCGTGTCGCAGGCCTTCGAAGGAAAGACCCGCGTCGCCCGCCAGCGCCTGGTCTACGCCGCCCTCAAGGCCGAACTCGACGCCGGCCTGCACGCGCTGGCCATGGAGACCCTGACGCCGGCGGAAGACGCCCGACGCTAGCCTTCCATCTCCACGTCCTTGCCTTCGACGGCCGCGCGCACCGCCTCGGCGTCGGGGCCGGTATAGAAGTGCGGCACCCAGCGCCGGGTGACTTCGCTGTCGGAGGCCCAGGTGTGGCAGGTGTCGAGCATGTAGGGCTTGCGCTGCGGCTTGCGCGGGGCGTCGGGATCCTTGGGCGGCAGGGTGCCGGTCTTCTCCCGATGCGCGTTGTTGAGATCGCGCGCCTTCTTCGACGACACGGTCTGGAAGGCGGTCGTGGCGACCGGCCCCAGCAGCTCGACGATGTGCGTGCAGCCATGCACGCCGCCCAGCCGCTCGCGCACCGCGCGATGGAAGCCGCCGCCGATGCGCAGGCCGATCAGCTTCCTGAAGGCCGGCGCGATGTCGCCGCACATGCGGTAGGGCGACTTGTCGGTCACCGCCTCGGCATCGACGATCGTGAACTTGTGGTCGATGGTCAGCCGGATCGACATGTCGTGGACGAAGTCGCCCGGCTGCAGCGGCCCACGCCACTCGTTGGCGTGTTCGTAGGTCTTCTCGTCGGTGATGCGGCCCTCGATGTCCCACAGCCCGTCGTCGCGGAAGAATCCCTCGCAGACGACGCGGCGCGTATGAAGGTGCTGTCGCCCGACCGGCGGCGAAAGCGGCATGGTCGTTCCTCGTGGTGTCGGGTGGAAGTCAGTTGCCTGCCTGTATGGCGGCGGGCGGCACGATCCGCAACTCGGCGACGCGCGTGCCCTCGCGCTTCAGAATCTCGAAGCGAAATCCGTAAAATGCATAGACCTGGCCGACTTCGGGGATGCGCCGCGCCTCGTGGAGCACCAGCCCCGCGATGGTGGTGGCGACGCCCTCGGGCAGGCCCCAGCCGAATTCGCGGTTGAGGTCGCGGATCGGCACGTCGCCCCGGCAGACCACGCTACCGTCGTCGCGCCGGGCGACGCCGCGGCGGATGGCGTCATGCTCGTCCTCGATGTCGCCGACGATCTCCTCGATGATGTCCTCGAGCGTCACGATGCCGCGCAACGCGCCGTATTCGTCGACCACCAGGGCGAAATGCTCGTGCCGGGCGCGGAACGCCTCGAGCTGATCGAACAGGACCGTGGATTCCGGGATGAACCACGGCGGGGTCAGGATCGAATCGATCTGCACCGATTTCGGACCGCCTGCCGCCTCGACGGCGCGGAAGAGGTCCTTGGCGTGCATGATGCCCACCACATTGTCGGCCTCGCCGCGATAGAGCGGGATGCGCGTATAGGGTGCCGCCAGCATCTGCGTGACGATGGCCTCGGTCGGCTGGTCGGCGTCGATCAGCACGACGTTGCCGCGGTGGGTCATGACGTCGCCCACCGTGCGGTCGCCCAGATCGAGCACGGAGCGCAGCATCGCCTTCTCGGCGGGCGCGCTGTCGCCGGTCTGGCCCTCGCCGTGCAGTTCGATGGCCCCGCGCAGCGTGTCGCTCTGCTCCTCGGCGTCGGGCGTGCGGTCGGTGCGTACGTTCAGCAGCCTGAGGAAGAAGCGCGAGGTGGCCGCGACGCCGCGCGCCATCGGGCCGAGGATGGTCAACGTGACCATGATCGACGGGGCCAGCGCCAGCGCCACCCGGTCGGCCCGCAGCAGCGCCCAGGTCTTGGGCATGACCTCGGCGAAGATCACGATCAGCACGCCGATGACCAGGGTGGCATAGACCACGCCGGCTGCGCCGAACAGGGCGGTCAGCACAGCCGTCGACAGCGAGGCAGAGAAGATGTTGACCACGTTGTTGCCCAGCAGCACGGCGCTCACCGCCTCGTCCTTGCGGTCGAGCAGCGCGTTCACGATCACGGCTTTCGGATGGCCCTGCAGGGCGAGGCGGTGCATGCGCGGCCGCGAGGCGCCCGTGATCGCCGTTTCCGCGGCCGACAGGTACGCCGCCAGGAACAGGCAGACCACCACGAGGGGAATCGCGATGGAAAGCGGGATGTCGAAGTGGAGGTCGGCGTCCATGCCGCGCCTAGGCTGCGATGGCGTCGTCGAGCAGGCCTCGCAGGCCCGCCTCGTCGACGTCGCGGGTGACGAAGGATTTTCCGATGCCGCGGGCCAGCACGAAGGTGAGCTTGCCGCCCTCGGCCTTCTTGTCGCCGCGCATATGCTCGATCAGCCTCGCTGAATTCCAGGTGCGGCTGTTGTCGCCGCCGATCGTGCGCAGCCGGACCGGCAGGCCGACGGCACCGAGATGGCGGCGCACGCGCGCCGCGTCCACGGACGGGCAGAGGCCCAGCCGGGCCGACAGGTCGAAGGCCATCGCCATGCCCGCGCCGACCGCCTCGCCGTGCAACAGCGCCCCGCCGAAGCCGGTCTCGGCCTCCAGCGCGTGGCCGAACGTGTGGCCGAGGTTGAGGAGGGCCCGCAGGTCGGTGGTCTCGCGCTCGTCGGCCGCCACGATGCGCGCCTTGGACAGGCAGCTCTGCTCGATCGCATAGGTGCGGGCCGCGGCATCGCCCGTCAGCACGGCCTCGCCGTTCTTCTCGCACCAGGCGAAGAAATCGGGGTCGTCGATCAGCCCGTATTTCGCGACCTCGGCATAGCCCGCCAGCAATTCGCGACGCGGCAGCGTGTCGAGCACCGTGGTGTCGGCCAGCACGAGGCGCGGCTGGTAGAAGGCACCGACCAGGTTCTTGCCGTGGCGGGTGTTGATGCCGGTCTTGCCGCCGACCGAGGAATCGACCTGGGCCAGAAGGGTCGTCGGCACCTGGATGAAATCGACGCCGCGCAGCAGCACGGCGGCGGCGAAGCCCGTGAGGTCGCCCACCACGCCGCCGCCCAGCGCCACAAGCGTGGTCTTGCGGTCGGGACGCAGGTCGAGCAGCTCGTTCATCAGGCGGCCGAAGCTCGCGAAGTCCTTGCTGCTCTCGCCGGCGGGCACGGTCACCATGCGGGTCTCGACGCCCGCCCTGTCGAACGAAGCGGCGAGGCGGGCGCCGTAGAGCGGGGCCACCGGGTCGTCGCTCACGATCGTGACTCGGGGCGCGGCCAGCAGCGGGCGCGACAGTTCGCCCGCGCGGTCTATCAGGCCGGGACCGATCGCGATGTCGTAGGCCCGGCCGGCCAGGTCGACGCGGATGGTGCGGGGCGAACTCATGTCGTTTGTCCTGGTGTCGGGGCCTGCAGATAGGCGCGGATCGCGTCGAGTACCTGCTCCGTGGTGCGTTCAGCCGGTTGGGCGGTCGAATCGACCACGATGTCGGCTTCGGCGTAGATCGGGTAGCGCTGCTGCATCAGGCGCGCGAGGATTTCCTTCGGATCGCCCTGGCGGAGCAGCGGACGGTGCGTCCGCTTCTTCACCCGGTCGAACAGCACGTCGAGTTCGGCGCGCAGCCAGACCGTCAGGGCCCGGGTCTTCATCAGCGCGCGGGTCTCGGGGTCCATGTAGGCGCCGCCACCGGTCGACAGGACGTGGGGTGTCTCCTCCAGCAGGCGGCCGATCACGCGGCGCTCGCCGGCGCGGAATTCCTGCTCGCCATATTTTTCGAAGAATTCAGCGATCGTGCAGCCGGCCGCGCGCTCGATCTCGTCGTCCGCATCGACGAACGGGAGGCCGAGTCTTGCCGCCAGTCGCTTGCCGATGGCGCTCTTGCCCGCGCCCATCAACCCCACGAGGGCCACGGTGCGCGGCAAGGACAGGGGGGAAGAGGCGTCCATGTCGAGCTGCAGCCTAGGGATGTCGCCCATAATGTCGCCGGTTTCAAGCGACCGGCCTCGTTCCTGCCGGTCTTCGCTCTCGGCAATTGCCGCCTTCGCGGCGGGCAGGTACCTTGCGCCGCCGTGCCCCTGTTCCGTTCCAGAAACCGATTCAGCATTCCCACCCTGCGTCTTGGGCCTGTGATCATCGCCGCCGTCCTGGCCCTGGTGATTGCCGGGCTGGTGGCTCTCGCGGTCGTCGAACCGCGCCCACCGCTCAGGCACTTCGAGGTTCCCGTCCCCAATGAGCGCCTTGCGCGCTAGCCGTAGCCACGGCCCATGAAGCGCAAGCCGGCCTTCAAGCATGTGCGCGAGGTCGAGGCCTTCCTCGAGATGCTGCAGGCCGAACGCGGCGCCTCGAAGAACACGCTGCTGGCCTACGCGGCCGACCTGGCCGACCTCCAGGGGTTCCTGACGCGTCGCAAGCAGAGCACCGTAACGGCCGATGCAACGGCTTTGCGCGCCTATCTGAAGTCGCTCGACTATGTCGGGATGACGCCGCGCACGGTGGCCCGGCGCCTCTCGGTGATGCGGCAGTTCTTCCGTTTTCTGCTCGCCGAGCGCCTGCGCGACGACGATCCGGCGAGCACGCTCGACTCGCCGCGGCTCGGGCGGCCGTTGCCCAAGGTCCTGTCGCGCGACGAGGTCGATCGGCTGATCGAGGCGGCGCGCACCAAGGACGCCGTCGATGGCGGTCGCATGGCGACCTTGCTGGAAATCCTCTACGCCGCCGGCCTGCGTGTTTCGGAACTGGTGAGCCTTCCTTTGTCCGCCGTCGAACGCGACCCCTCGATGCTGCTGGTCCGCGGCAAGGGCGACAAGGAGCGGCTGGTGCCGCTGTCGGATCCGGCGCGGACGGCGATCGTCGCCTGGCTGCATATGCGCAGCAGTCAGCTCGCCGAGGGCGAGACCTCGCGGTTCCTGTTCCCCTCGCGCGGTCGGACCGGGCACCTGACGCGCCAGCGTTTTGCACAGCTCCTGAAGGAAGCGGCGATGGGCGCCGGCATCGATCCGGCACGGGTGTCGCCGCACGTGCTGCGCCATGCCTTTGCCAGCCATCTGCTGGCCGGCGGCGCCGATCTGCGCTCCGTCCAATTGATGCTGGGCCATGCAGATATCGCCACCACCCAGATCTATACGCACGTGCTCGACGAGAAGCTGCGCTCGCTGGTCCAGGACCATCATCCGCTGGCCCGCCGGAAGGGCCGGCCGGCCGGTTGACAGGATTCCGCGACCGGGCGACACCTGCCCGCAATGACGATTTACCTCGACTTCGAGAAGCCGATCGCGGAACTGGAAGGCAAGATCGCCGAGCTCCGGCATCTGCCCAACTCCGGCGATGTCGACATCGCCGACGAAGTCATGCGTCTGCAGGACAAGGCGAACAAGCAGGTTCGCGCGATCTACGCCAAGCTGACGCCGTGGCAGCGGGTGCAGGTCGCCCGCCATGCCGAGCGGCCGCACGCCCAGGCCTATATCGACCGGCTGATCACCGATTACACGCCGCTGGCGGGTGACCGCGCCTTCGGCGAGGACGCCGCGATCGTCGGCGGCATGGGCCGCCTGCAGGGCCGCAGCATCGTCGTGTTGGGCCAGCAGAAGGGCGACGATACCGATTCGCGCATCAAGCACAATTTCGGCATGGCGCGGCCCGAGGGCTATCGCAAGGCGCAGCGCCTGATGCGGCTCGCCGACCGGTTCAAGCTGCCGGTGCTGACGCTGGTGGACACGCCCGGTGCCTATCCCGGCATCGAGGCCGAGGCGCGCGGCCAGGCGGAAGCCATCGCCAGCTCGATCGAGACCTGCCTCGGGCTCGGCGTGCCGCTGGTCAGCGTGGTGATCGGCGAGGGCGGGTCGGGCGGTGCGCTCGCCATCGCCTCGGCCGACCGCGTCTACATGCTGGAGAACTCGGTCTATTCGGTGATCACGCCGGAAGGCTGCGCCTCGATCCTGTGGCGCAACAACGCCAACGCCCAGGACGCGGCCGAGGCGATGAAGGTCACGGCTGCCGATCTCAAGAAGCTCGAGGTGATCGACGACGTGATCCCCGAGCCGATGGGCGGCGCCCATCGCGCCGCCACCGAGACGATCGACGTCGTGGGCAAGGTCGTGGCCGAGGCGATCGCCGACCTCTCCAAGCTCGACGCCGACACGTTGCGCGAGCGCCGCCAGGACAAGTTCCTGGCGATGGGCAAGAAGGGCCTCTGACTTCCTTGTCGCTGCGCCTCAGCGTTCTCGACCAGTCGCCGATCCGAAAAGGCGGCACGCCGGCCGAAGCCGTGCGCGACACGCTCGAACTGGCACAGCTCGCCGACCGGCTGGGCTACACGCGCTACTGGCTGGCCGAGCACCATAGCAGCGAGGCGCTGGCCGGCTCGACACCCGAGGTATTGATCACGCGCGTCGCGGGTCTCACCGAGCGCATTCGGGTCGGGTCGGGCGGCGTGATGCTGCCGCACTACAGCGCCTACAAGGTGGCGGAGAACTTCCGCATGCTGGAGACGCTGTTTCCCGGCCGCATCGATGTCGGCATCGGCCGCGCCCCCGGCAGCGACCAGCACACGATGCGCATCCTGGCCGACGGCAAGCCCAACTGGAGCAACGCCGAGAAGTACCCCTACCAGGTGCGCGACCTCGTCGCCTGGCTGCACGATGCGCTGCCGCTCAATCACGAAGGCACCGGCGTCGTGGCGCAACCGACCGGCGACACCGCGCCCGACGTCTGGCTACTGGGATCGAGCGACGACAGTGCGGCGCTGGCCGCCCATTTCGGCCTGCCGTTCTGCTTCGCCCACTTCATCAATCCCGACGGCGGCGACGGAGTGACACGCGCCTACCGCGCCCACTTCAAGCCGTCGTCGCTTCATCCCAAGCCGGTGCCGATGATGGCGATCTCGGTGCTCTGCGCGGAGACCGACGAGGAGGCCGATCTGCTGTCGCGCAGCCGCGAGGTCTGGGCGATGCGCCTGCGGACGCTCGGGAATCCCGGTCCGGTTCCGTCGGTCGAGGAAGCGCTGGCGGCCGCGAAGGCGCCCGGCGCGGAACGCTGGCTGCCGGCGCTGCGCCGCCGCTCGGTGGTCGGCTCGCCCAAGACGGTGAGGGCGGGCCTCGAACGCCACGCCGCCGCCTACGAGGTCGACGAGATCATGGCCGTGACGATCTGCTACGACTTCGAGAAGCGGAAGCGGTCGTACGAGTTGCTGGCCGAAGAGTTCAAACTGTCGTCCTGAGCGCAGCGAAGGACCTTGCGGAGTGACCAAAAAACTTCGTGGCTAGCGTGAGATCCTTCGCTTCGCTCAGGATGACATGAGCCCCGCCAGCGGGAATCCCTTGCCCTTGCCGTTCTGCGGCCGGCGCTTCTCGATCATCGCGCGGGCCTCGCTCACGCGGCCGGCCTTCACCATCGCCGAGGTCACGGTGTACTCGAGCAGGTCGCGTTGCGCGCGGCTGCCGCCCAGGCGCTCGTGCGTGGCGAGCAGGGGCTCGATCTCGCCGATGGCGCGCGTCCAGTCGCCCTGCGCATAGGCCTCGAAGCCGTGCGCCAGCGGCTGCAGCAGGTCGGCGGTGGCGCCCTTGGGGCTCTCGATGAACTTGGCGAGCGTCGCGCCGTCGCCGGCCATCGCGTAGGCCAGCACCGTGTGCATGTCGACGAAGCCGAGGCCCGGCCGGCCGAACCATTTGGTGGCGTAGTCGGCGAGCTCGCGCCAGCGCCCGGTCTGCCGCGGTTCGCCCGCCATCTCCGCGCGCAAGAGGAAGGCCGGGCAGTCGGTGGCTACGTTGACCTGCGGTCCCCAGGCGACGGCGGGACTGAGCGCTTCGTCATAGATGCGCCAGGCCTCTTCCATGCGACCGGTTTCCATCGACCACAGCGCAAGGTGCCAGTTGTTGTGGACGTGCATCAGCCCGTCGCGCGAATAGTCCTTCATCCATTCCCGCAGGAAGGCGAGGCCGGCCTCGCGCTCACCCAGCTCGTAGAACAGGTGTCCGCGGATGTGCGCGGCGTGGGCGCTCTTCGGAAAGGCTTCGAGGGCCGCATCGATGTTGCGCTGGCCCTCGTCGAGCTTCTGCAGCTCGATCTGCGCGAAGGCGAGCTGCGTGCGGTACCACCAGTCGTCGCCATAGTGCTTCTCGAACGGTTCGAGCAGCGCCAGCTGGTCGACCTCGCGGCCGGTCTTGCCGGAGAAACCGATCAGGCCGAACACGCTGGTCGCCGGCGCGAGCGCCATGGCGTCGCGCGGCCATTCCTTCATGTGCTCGCGGATCGCCTCGAGGGCGGCGGCGCCCTGGCCGGTCAGGATCTTCTCGAAGATGGCGATCTGGCTCTGCTCGCGCGGGGAGGCGCGGGCGGCCAGCTCCTTCGCGCGCGCCAGCGGCGCCTTGGCCTCGTTGCCGCGGCCCAGCAGCTGCTTGGCGCGGGCCAGCGAGATGTGGCCCAGCGCGAAGCTCTCGTCGGCTTCGACGGATTTCTGGAAGGCCGTGTCCATGCCCGGCGTGGCGGCCATCAGGCTGTCGACGCCCG
>CAIYWM010000352.1 GCA_903929895.1 uncultured Alphaproteobacteria bacterium | reverse complement strand
GCCCGCGGTGATGATGATGTCCTTCATCCGGTCGGTGATCTTGACGTAGCCTTCCTCGTCGATCATGCCGACGTCGCCGGTGTGCAGCCAGCCGTCCTTGTCGACCGTCTCGGCGGTCTTCTCGGGCTGGTTCAGGTAGCCCATGAACACCATGTCGCCCTTGATCAGGATCTCGACGACCGGCGAGATCGCGACCTGGCCGTAGGGCACGGACTTTCCCACCGTCCCGAGCTTGATGCCGTTGGCCGGCATTGCCGTCGCCAGCCCGCAATTCTCCGTCTGGCCGTAGACCTCGTACATGTCGAGGCCGAGCGCCATGTACCAGCGGATCAGCTCGGGGGAGATGGGTGCTGCACCGGTGAACAGCCAGCGGCAGCGGTCGAGGCCGATCATGCGGCGGATGTTCTTCAGCACCAGCCAGTAGGCGGCCTGGAAGCGCAGCTTTTCGAAGGCGGTCGGTTCCCGCCGGGCCAACCGGGCGTCGGCGATGGCGAGGCCGGCGGAGATCGCGCGCCGGTAGGCCCATTGCTGCAGGGGCGTGGCATCCTTCAGCGCGATCGTGATGCCGGCGTAGAATTTCTCCCAGACGCGCGGCACGGCGCCGAACAGCGTGGGCTGCACCTCGCGGATATTGTCGGGCACCGTCTCGGGGCTCTCGGCGAAGTTGCTGCAAACGCCGGTCGCGACGGAGTAGTAGCTGCCGGCGACGCGCTCGGCGACATGGCAGAGCGGCAGGAAGGCCAGTCGCTCGTCGCCCTCGTACCAGGACAGCGACAGTTCGGGATGCATGCAGTTCTGCATGGTGTAGACCACGTTGCGATGGCTGTGCATCGCGCCCTTGGGCGGTCCAGTCGTACCCGAAGTGTAGACGAGGATGGCGAGGTCGTCGGGCGTGCGCGAGGCGACCAGCTCCTCGAACAGCGCATCCTTGCCCTGGCCGTAGTTGCGGCCCGACGCCATGAACTCGTCGAGCGAGACCACCATGGGGTCGTCGAAGGTGCGCAAGCCCTCCATGTCGAACACCACGATCTTGCGCAAGGTCGGGCAGCGCTCGCGCACGTCGAGCGCCTTGTCGAGCTGCTCGTCGTCCTCGACGAACAGGACCGAGGTTTTCGAGTCGTTGATCAGATACTCGACCTGCTTGGCCGAGTCGGTGGGGTAGATGCCCGAGGAGACGCCGCCGGCGCACAGGATGCCGAAGTCGGCGTAGTTCCATTCCGGCACGGTGTTGGCCAGCACCGAGGCGACGTCGCCCGGCCGGAAGCCGATCTCGTGCAGCGCCAGGGCGACGGATTTCGACTTCTCCAGCCACTGGGTCCAGGAAATGGCGTTCCAGATTCCGTAGAGCTTCTCGCGCATGGCCGGCCGGTCGCCGCGCGTCCGGCAGGAGAGCACGAAGGTCTTGGGCAGGGTCTCGGCAACGGTCAGCGTCGCTTTGGTGGGCATGGTGTCCTCGTTCCCGTCAGCGCCAGTTCTTTTTCTTCTTCCAGCGGCGCTCGCCGCGGGCGCCTTCTTCCTTGGCGCCGAGATAGAATTCCTGGATGTCCTTGCTGCCCATCAACCGCTCGCAGGTGTCGTCCATCACGACGCGGCCGACCTCGAGCACGTAGCCGTAGTGGGCCGTCTCCAGAGCCATCTTGGCATTCTGCTCGACCAGCAGGATCGACGTGCCTTCCTCGGCATTGACCCGGCGGATGATGCTGAAGATCTCCTTCACCAGCAGCGGCGACAGGCCGAGCGAGGGCTCGTCGAGCAGCAGCAGCTTCGGCCGGTTCATCAGCGCGCGGCTGATTGCCAGCATCTGCTGCTCGCCGCCGGACAGCGAGCCGGCCGGCTGGTCGATCCGCTCTTTCAGGCGCGGGAAATAGACGAAGACTTTCTCCAGGTCGCGGGCGACGCCGTCGCGGTCCTTGCGCAGGAAGGCGCCCATCGCGAGGTTCTCGCGCACCGAGAGGAAGGGGAAGACCTCGCGGCCTTCGGGCACGTGGCTGAGGCCCAGCCGCACGATCTTGTCGGCATCCATGCGCTGGATCGCCTTGCCCTCGAACTCGATCGTGCCCTTGAGCGGGTCGAGCACGCCCGAGATGGTCTTGAGGATGGTCGTCTTGCCGGCGCCGTTGGCGCCCAGCACGGTGATGATCTTGCCGCGCGGCACAGCAAGGCTCACGCCGCGGATCGCCATGATCGGGCCGTAGTAGCTCTCGATGTTGGAGACCTTGAGGATCGGTTCGTCGCTCATGTCCGCTCCTCTCAGGCGCCGAGATAGGCCGCGATGACGTCGGGATGCGCCTGCACCTCGGCCGGCGTGCCGGAGGCCAGCACCTTGCCGTAGTTCAGCGCCAGCACGCGATCGGACACGCGGTTCACCAGGGTCATGTCGTGCTCGACCATCAGCACCGTGACGCCGAGATCGGTGCGGATGTCGCGGATCCAGAACGACATGTCGTCCGTTTCCTCGACGTTGAGGCCGGAGGAGGGCTCGTCCAGCAGGATCAGCTTGGGCTCCGAACAGAGGGCGCGCGCGACCTCGACCACCTTGCGCACCCCGTAGGGCAGGCCTGCGATCAGCTTGTCGCGATAGGCCTGGAGGTCGAGGAACTCGATCACCTCCTCGACCTTGCGGCGGTGCTCCTTCTCGGCGCGGCGCACCGAGGGCAGGAACAGGATCTCCTGCCAGAGCTGCGTGGTGGCGTGGCAATGCCGTCCGACCAGCAGATTGGCCAGCATCGAGGCATTCTCGAACAGTTCGATGTTCTGGAAGGTGCGGGCGATGCCGAGCTTGGCGATCTGGTGTGCCGGCACCGCGGTGATGTCGCGGCCCTCGAAGAACAGCTTGCCCGAGGTCGGGTCGTAGAGCCGCGAGATCAGGTTGAAGATCGAGGTCTTGCCGGCGCCGTTGGGGCCGATGATGGTGAAGATCTCGCCCTTCTCGACGCTGAAGCTGACGCTGTCGACCGCCTTGAGGCCGCCGAACTGCAGCGAGATGCCGTCGACCGTGAAGAAGCTCATCGGTTGCGCTCCGACTTCACGTAGGTCTTCTGTCGCTTGAAGGTGGCCTTCTTGTAGAGCGGGAACAGCTGGAAGAAGAGCTTCACCTTGAGCCAGCGCCCGTAGAGACCGTAGGGCTCGAACAGGATGAACATCATGATGATCAGGCCGTAGATCGCGCCCTTGAGGCCGGCGGCCGAGCCGATCGCCGACATGGTCTCCCTCAGTTTGCCGGCGGCGTCGGGCGCCATGCCGAGCGTCGTGGCCAGGCTGGCGCCCAGCACCGGCACGTCGTCCTTCAGGGCCGTCAGGAAGGGATCGACCATGACGATGAAGATCGCCCCCAGCACCGCGCCGTGCACCCCGAAGGCGCCGCCGATGATGATCACCATGATGAACTCGATCGAGAGCAGGAGGGTGAACATCTCGGGCGAGATGAAGGACATCTTGTGGGCGAATAGCACGCCCGCCATGCCGGTGAGGGCGGCGCTGATGGCGAACGACTTCACCTTGTAGCCGGCGAGGTCGATGCCCATGCTCTTGGCCGCCGTCTCCGAATCGCGGATGGCGATGAAGGCGCGCCCGGTGGGCGAGCGCAGCAGGTTCAGCGCCAGCAGGATCGATCCCACCAGCACCAGCAGGCAGAGGAAGTAGAAGGCGTCGCCGTCGCGCGGTATCGGCTGGCCGAGGAAATCGATGGTGCGGACCCGCATGCCCTCGTTGCCGTGCGTCACCGACTCCCAGCGCGCCAGGATCTCCTCGACGATGAAGGCGAAGGCGATGGTGGCGATCACCAGGTAGATGCCGCTGAGGCGCAGCGCCGGGAACCCGACCATCGCCCCGACCGCGCCGGTTATGATGGCCGCGGCCGGAAAATAGACGATGAAGGATATGCCCTGGCTCTGCATGAAGCCGGCCGTATAGGCGCCGATCGCCAGGAAGGCGGCGTGGCCCAGCGAGGCCTGGCCGGTGAAGCCGGTGAGGATGATCAGCGCCACGCCGACGATGGCGTAGATGAACACGAAGACGATCTGGCTCTGCAGGTAGCTGCCGACCAGATAGGGGAAGGCGATCAGCACCGCCAGAAGGGCGCCGTAGGACCACCAGTACCCGCTGTGCTTCAGGAGGCGGATGTCCTGGTCGTAATCTGTCTTGAAGACGAAACGCATGGGCTCAGACCTTCTTGCGCATGCTGGGGCCGAACAGCCCATGCGGCCGGACCAGCAGGACGATCAGCAGCACGACGTAGGGGGCGACGTCCTTCCAGCCCTGCGGCAGGTAGAAGCCGGCCAGGGTCTCGATGACGCCGATGATCAGGCCGCCGATGACCGCGCCGGGAATCGAGCCGAAGCCGCCCAGCACCGCCGCCGGGAAAGCCTTCAGTCCGAGGGCGAGGCCGACATTGGAATGGATGAAGGTGATTGGCGCCAGCAGCACGCCGGCGGTCGCCGCCACGGCGGCGCTGATCGCCCAGATCAGCGAGACGACGCGCTTGACCGGAATGCCCATGTAGTAGGCGGCCAGCATGTTCTCCGACGTGGCGCGCATGGCGGTGCCCATCCGCGTGTAGTTGAAGAAGGCGTAGAGCACGGCGCACAGGATCACGGTGGCCACGATCACCGACAGCTTGTCGTGCGCGATCACCAGGTCGCCGAGCTTCAGGACGCCGGTCGAGAAGGGGGTCTCGATCTTCAGGTCGTCGGTGCCCCAGATCATGCCCGCGACAGACCGGAGGAAATATCCCAGTCCGATCGTCGCCATCACGATGGAGAATTGCGGATAGCCCAGGATCGGCCGGATCAGGACCCGCTCGGTCGCCATGCCGAACACCGCCATGGCGCAGACCGCGAACAGGAAACCCAGCCAGTAGTCGAGGCCGATCAGGCCGATGAAGGTGAAGACGAAGAACCCGCCCAGCATCATCAGGTCGCCCTGGGCGAAATTGACGACTTCCGTCGCCTTGTAGATGAGGACGAAGCCCAGTGCGATCAGGCCGTAGACACAACCGAGAGCGATACCGCTCACCAGCTGCTGGATGAAGTCGAGCATTCCCTAACCCTGTAAACCGGCCGTTTGGTGGCTTCGCGTTTAACGTGAATCATAAGACATGGCAGGGCTGCGCGGAGTCAATGGATTTTCGCTCAGCGCGTTATACTGTGCATCGATCAAGCGCCGTCACCGGAGAAACCCATGTCGCTCGCCGAGCAGGCCATCCCGTCGGGGAGGCCGCCATCGCCGTTCTACACCGAGGAGCATGAGGCGTTCCGGAGCACCGTCCGGCGCTTCGTCGAGCGCGAACTCATGCCCCATGTCGACCAGTGGGACGAGGCCGAGGAATTCCCGCGCGAACTCTACCGCAAGGCCTCGGCCGCGGGGCTGTTGCAACTCGGTTTCCCCGAGGAATATGGCGGCGTCCCCACCGACCCCTTCTTCGGCATCGTCAAGGCGGAGGAGATGGCGCGCCACGGCAGCGGCGGCCTCAATGCCAGCCTGAACAGCCACACGATCGGTTCGCCGCCGATCGCGGCACTCGGGCCGGAATGGATGAAGCGCAAGGTTCTGCCCGAGGTCCTGGCCGGCGAGAAGATCAGCGCGCTGGCCATCACCGAGCCCAGCGGCGGCTCCGACGTCGCCAACCTTAAAACGACGGCGCGGCGCGAGGGTGACCACTATGTGGTGAACGGCTCCAAGATGTTCATCACCTCGGGCATGCGTGCCGACTATTACACCGTCGCGGTCCGCACCGGCGGGCCGGGGGCGGGCGGCGTCTCCCTGCTGCTGATCGAGCGCGACCGGGAAGGCTTCGCCCGCACAAAGCTGAAGAAGATGGGCTGGTGGGCGTCCGATACCGCCCAGCTCTTCTTCGACAATGTGAAAGTGCCGGTCGAGAACCTGATCGGCGAGGAGAATCGCGGCTTCATCGGCATCATGCTCAATTTCAACTCGGAGCGGCTGGGCATGGCCGCCGGCGCCTGCGGCTACGCCAAGGTCTGCCTCGACGAGGCGATCGCCTAGGCCCGCGAGCGCCATACGTTCGGCAAGCCGCTGATCGCCAACCAGGTGGTGCGCCACCGGCTGGTCGACATGGCCATGCGCATCAATGCCGCCAAGTCGACGCTCGAGCTGTTGGCGTATCGGGTAGGCCAGGGCGAGAAGCCGGTCGCCGAGATCTGCATGCTGAAGAACCTCGCGACCTCGACCATGGAATTCTGCGCCAACGAGGCCATGCAGATCTTCGGCGGCGCCGGCTACCTGCGCGGCGCCAAGGTCGAGCGCATCTATCGCGAGACCAAGGTCATGTCGATCGGCGGCGGCTCGACCGAGATCATGTAGGATCTCGCCGCCCGCCAGATGGGGTTCTAGATGGACAAGGACGCGCGCATCGCGCTCTTCCAGCAGTGGTTTTCCGACAACATTCCGCACAACAAGGCGCTGGGCCTGAAGGTGATCGGCGCCTCGCGTGGCTTCGCCTCGATGCAGCTCGAGTGGCGCGAGGAGCTGGTCGGCAATCCCGAGACCGGCGTGCTGGCAGGCGGTCCGCTCACCGCCATGCTCGACGGCTGCTGCGGCATGTCGGTGGCCACCATGCTGAAGGCGCCGGAGCCCTTCGCGACGCTCGATCTGCGCATCGACTATGTGCGGCCGGCCGAGCCCGGCAAGCCGGTGATCGCCGAGGCCGAGTGCTATCGCATCACGCGCTCGGTCGCCTTCACCCGCGCCTTCGCCCATCACGGCGACGCCAAGGACCCGATCGCGGCTGCCGCCGGCACCTTCATGCTGGGGACCAAGGGCAAGCCGACGCGGCCGCCCCTGGGGGACAAGCCATGAGCGCGCTGCTCGAACGGCTCGCCGAGGCGCGCAAGGAGGGAAACGTCGCCCGCCTGGCCGAGGCCATCCCCTATGCGCGGTGGATGCAGATCGCCCCGGAGAATGGCACCGGCGAGCTGCTGACCCGCATGCGTTATCATCCAGAGCTGATCGGCAACACGTTCCTGCCGGCGATCCATGGCGGCACCCTGGGCGCGATGCTCGAGATGGCGGCAATCTTCCATCTCCTGTGGGAGACGGAGACCGAGACGGTGCCGAAGATCGTCAACATCACCGTCGACTACCTACGCTCGGCCCGCCCGGTCGACGTGATCGCCTGCGCCAAGGTGACCAAGCAGGGCCGCCGCATGGTCAACGTCTTCGCCGAGGCCTGGCAGGAAGACCGGTCGCGTCCGGTCGCCACCGCCAACGCCCACTTCCTGGTCAAGTCGGACGCCGACGCGCCACCGTCGCTGTGATGATCGCCCTAGATCATGCCGCCTTCTGCGTCTTGCCACGTGTGCGACAGGCAGGATGGACCCGCAGCCTGACAGGCATGCTTGAGTTCGTCACAGGCTCGGTCATGCAGACCTCGGCTACTTCCTGATCTAAGCTGCCGTTGCGCTGAACGCCGCACGGGATCACGACATTTGGACATCGGTTTCTCATGAGTGCGAAAGACAAGGGAACGGCTGTCGCGGCGGCGGATACAGCCGACGCAGTGGCAAATCCTGCCGTCGCGCCCGCCCAGAAGGAAACGCCGGCCTTCGTCGTCACCACCTCGCGGCAGTTCCCGAGCTGGCTGGCCGATAGCGGCGGCAGCCTTGCGCTCTCGACCTACCAGAGCGGCAAGGTCATCCTGGTCGGCACCAACAGGCAGTCGGGGCGGCTCTCGGTATTCGAGCGCACGCTGGAGCGGCCGATGGGCATGGCCTTCCATGACTCGCGTCTGGTCGTCGCGTCGATGATCCAGATCACGAGCTTCGTCGATGCCGCGCGCGGTACACCGGGCGCCGCCGGCTACGACGCGTTGTTCGTGCCGCAATCGGCGACCTACACCGCCGATCTCGACGCTCACGACGTCGCCTTCGGCCGCGACGGCAGGCTGGTTTTCGTCAACACGCTGTTCTCCTGCCTCGCGACCACCAGCGAAACGCACAGCTTCAGGCCATTGTGGAAGCCGCCCTTCCTTTCGCGGCTGGCGCCGGAGGATCGGTGCCACCTGAACGGCCTGGCGATGCGCGACGGCGAGCCGGCCTATGTGACCTGCGTCGCCGAGACCGACGTTACCGACGGTTGGCGCGAGCACCGCACCAACGGCGGTGTCGTTGTCGACGTCGCCTCGGGCGAGGTGGTGTGCCGGGGCCTGTCGATGCCCCATTCACCGCGCCTGCACGATGGCAGGCTCTGGGTGCTGAACTCCGGCGCGGGCGAAGTGGGTACGGTCAACCTGGCCAGTGGCCGCTTCGAGCCACTGGCCTTCTGCCCGGGCTATCTTCGCGGCCTCGACTTCGTCGGCCCCTATGCGCTGGTGGGCCTCTCGGAACCCCGCGAGAACCGCACCTTCGCCGGCCTGCCGCTGCAGGACCGTCTGGCCGCCGCCAAGATCGGCCCGCGCTGCGGCGTGTTCGTGATCGACACGCGGACGGGCGACGTCGCGCACTGGCTGCGGCTCGAAGGCGTCGTCAATGAACTCTATGACGTCGTCGCCCTGCCGGGCCTCGCTCGGCCGATGATGATCGGTTTCAAGAGCGATGAAATTCGCCGCACCGTGTCGGTCGAGTAGCGATCAGCCCACGCGGTTGCTCAGATCCACGCCATAGCGCTTGGCGTTCTGTGCCATGTAATGGTCGCGTCCATGCACCGCTTCACCGCGGACAGCGGCCTCGACCATGTCGACGAAGGTGTGCCAGCCCATCGCGTTGAGCTTCACGAACGATTCCAGGACCGGCAGGTGCTCCAGTGTCAGCAGGGTGCCCTCGACGGAGGCGGCCAACGTGAGGATGACGTACGATTCGGGGTAGGGCGACGTCGCGTCACCCGGATTGTACACGTTCCATGTGTAGGCGAGCCGGCCCGGCGGCTGCCATTGCGTGACGACCCCACGTATGTGGCCGCCCATCAGCGATACGGCGCCACCGACCCTCGGCTCGATGCTGCCGTCGCCGTACCAGCCGGGCAGGCGGCCGGTGTCGGCCAGAAAACTCCACGCCTGCGCGGGCGGGCCGGGAAGGTGCCGCTCGAAGCGCACCATATGCGCATGGGTGAATTGCGCGCCGTCGCTCATGGACTTTCCCGCCTCTTGCCTTAAAGAAAACGCCGCACATGGATTACGAATCCCTCAAGACCCCGGCCGACGACGTCGTTCGTGACGATGCCAGCTTCGAGGCCTATCGGCTCCCAGGCGACTTGATCGATTCACAACACCCGATAATCGTGGCCTACGCAAGGCGCGTGGCTGGGGATGGCAGTGACCAGGAGAAGGCGCTGCGCCTGTACTACGCCGTGCGCGACGAGCTGCGCTACGATCCCTACAACACGCCGATGAAGCGCGACGCCTATCGCGCCAGCACCACCCTCGCGGCCGGTCACGGCTACTGCGTGAACAAGGCCGGCCTGATGGCCGCGGTCTGCCGCGCCGTGGGCATTCCGGCCCGGCTGGGATATGCCGACGTGCGCAACCACATGACGACGCAGCGGCTTTCCGAATTGATGGGCAGCGACGTCTTCTACTATCACGGCTACACGGACGTCTGGCTGGACGGGCGCTGGGTCAAGGCGACGCCGGCCTTCAACCGGGAACTCACCGACAAGTTCGGCCTGAAGCCGCTCGACTGGGATGCCGTGGGCGATTCTATCTATCACCCGTTCGATCTCAGCGGTCGGCGGCACATGGAGTATCTCGCCTATCGGGGCGTCTTCGGCGACATCCCGTTCGACGAGATCCGGGGCGCCTTCCGCCACTACTACCCGCGCCTGTCGAAGGCGCAGGAGGAGGTGGCGCTGGGCGGCGATTTCGGCGCGGAGGGTGCGGCGGAGGCAACGGGCGGGGCGAAGTCCAAGTGAACCTGACGCCGCGGTCGCCCGCCTACATCGCCCTTCTGGTGGCGCTGGGCAGTTTTGGCCCGCTCACCATGAGCATCTACACGCCGGTCATGCCGTCGGTCGGCCATGAACTGCTGGCGACGCCGGAAAACGTGAAGCTGACGCTGACCACCTACATGCTGGGCTTTGCGGTCGGGCAGCTCTTCTACGGGCCGCTCAGCGACCGCTACGGGCGCCGGCCGGTGCTGCTGGGCGGCCTGCTGTTCTTTGCGATCACCAGCTTCGCCTGCGCCTTTGCGCCGTCGATCGGCGGGCTGATCGGGTTGCGCATCCTGCAGGGGCTGGGGGCAGCCTCGGGATCGGTGCTGGGCCGCGCGCTGACGCGCGACGCCTACACGTTCAAGGAGATGCCGCTGGTCATGAGCTGGATCTCGCTCGGCCAGAACATCGCGCCTTCGCTGGCCCCGACGATCGGTGGCTTCCTTGGCGAATGGGCGAGCTGGCGGGCGACCTTCTGGTTCGTGGGCGGCTTCGGCACCATTCTGTTCCTGGTGACGCTGGCGGGCCTGCGCGAGACCAACAAGTTCCGCAGTGACCGCATCGACATTTCGAGCCTGTTGCGCGGATCGGGCGAAATGCTGCGCGACCGCCGCTTCCTGGGCCACATCCTCCCCCTGGGCTTCGCCTTCGCGCTTAACTTCGGGATGCTCGCCGGCGTGCCGTTCGTGCTGCAGGAGACCATGGGCTTCAGCCCGCGGGAGTTCGGCCTGATCGTGCTGCTTTCGGTCGGCGGCTTCACGCTCGGCACCTTCGTGAACAACCGCCTGGTCGGCCGCGTCGCGCCGGTGGACATTATCATGTTCTCGGGCTGGTTTCACGTGGCGGCACTGGTCGGCATGGCGGCTCTTTCGCTCTCCGGCATCGTGACGTGGTGGGCCATCGTCGGACCGCACATGCTGTTGAGCTTCGGGACAGGCATGATCGTGGCCAACGCCAATGCCGGTGCGGTCGGCCTCTATCCGCGCCTCGACGGCACCGCCTCGTCGCTGGCCGGTCTCGCACAGATGGGCATGGGCGCCATGGGCACGATCGCGGTTGCGGCCCTGACCGTGGTCGGCAGCCGCTATGTCGCAATGCCGATGGTGATCGGGCTCGCGCCGTTCGCAATCGCGACAGTGCTGAGTGCCCGACTGTTGCGCGGTGAGCCGCGCGCCCCGAAACTGGATGAGTAGAAGAGGGAGAGAGAAGACGATGACGAACATGCTTAAGGACAAGGTCGTTCTGGTGACCGGCGCGGGCGGCGGCATCGGCCGCGAGATGGCGCTGCTGGCAGCCCGCGAGGGCGCGAAGGTCGTGGTCAATGATCTCGGCGGCGCGGTCGACGGCGAGGGCAGCGGCAGCGCGACGGCGGCCGAGAAGGTCTGCGAGGAGATCAAGGCGGCCGGCGGCCATGCCGTTCCCAATGGCGACAGCGTCTCCGACCCGGCCGGCGCGGAGCGCATGGTCAAGGCGGCGGTCGAGAATTTCGGCCGCATCGACGGCGTCATCAACAATGCCGGCATCCTGCGCGACCGCATCTTCCATCGCATGAGCCACATGGACTGGAAGATGGTCATCGACGTCCATCTCAACGGCTCGTTCAACACCAGCCGCGCGGCCGCCAACTACTTCAAGGAACAGAAGTCCGGCGCCTTCGTGCACTTCACCTCGACGTCCGGGCTCGTCGGCAACTTCGGCCAGGCCAACTACTCGGCGGCCAAGATGGGCATCATCGGCCTGTCGCGCTCGATCGCGCTCGACATGGCGGCGTTCAACGTCCGCTCCAACTGCATCTCGCCGTTCGCCTGGACGCGCATGATCGGCACCATCCCCGCCGACACCGAGGCCCAGAAGGCGCGCCTGGAGCGCTCCAAGAAGATGACCCCGGCCAAGATCGCGCCGATGGCGGTGTACCTCCTGTCGGACTCGGCCCAGGAGCAGGGCATCACCTCGCAGATCTTCGGCGTGCGCATGAACGAGATCATGCTGTTCAACGCCAACCGTCCGGTACGGTCCGTGCATAACTCCGAAGGCTGGACCCTGGAGGACATCGCCGAGCACGCGGTGCCGTCGATGAAGCCCTACTTCACCGACCTGAAGCGCTCGCCCGAGTACTTCACCTGGGATCCGATCTGAGCTGGAAGGACTGAGACAATGGCTGCCGAGCGTATGAAGAACGAGCCCAGGATCGATCCCAAGGAGATCCTGGAAGGGATCGTCGAGTGGATCGAGATCGAGAGCCCGAGCCACGACGCGAAGGCGGTCAATCTCATGGTCGACAAGGTCGAGGGCCAGTTCCGCGACCTTGGCCTCGACCTGTCGCGCACGCCGGGTCGCGACGGCTTCGGGGATATCTTCGAAGCCAGGACCCCGGCGGAGTGGAGCACGGGGCAGGGCAAGGGCATTCTGGTCCTTGCCCATCTCGACACGGTCCATCCGCTCGGGATGAAGGAGAAGGAGCTGAAGATCCGCCAGGAAGGCGACAGCGTCTTCGGTCCCGGCATCTACGACATGAAGGCGGGCGGCTACATCGCCTACTACGCGCTCAGGCACCTGCTCCGCCAGGGCAAGCGCACCAAGCTGCCGGTGACCTTCCTGTTCATTCCCGAGGAAGAGGTCGGCAGCCCGACCTCGCGGGCCCGTATCGAGGAGGCCGCCAAGGGGCACAAATACGCGCTGGTCATGGAGCCGGGCCGCGACGGCGACAAGGTCGTGACCTCGCGCAAGGGCGTCGGCCGTTTCACCCTGACCGCGAAGGGCCGCGCCGCCCATGCCGGCGTGCGCCACGAGGACGGCCGCAGCGCCATCCTCGAGATCGCCCGCCAGATCGTGCGCATCGAGGAGAAGACCGACTACGCCCGCGGCATCACCTG
>CAIYWM010000351.1 GCA_903929895.1 uncultured Alphaproteobacteria bacterium | reverse complement strand
GCCGGCGCTGCGGCGATCACGACAAACCGTGGCGGCTACACATACTTTGCGGATTCCAGCACGGCCGGTACTGCTGCGATCACGACGAACAGCGGCGGTTACACGTTCTTCTGGAATTCCAGCACGGCCGGCAGCGCGACCGTCACAACAAACAGTGGCGGAAACACTATCTTTGCGGATTCCACTACGGCCGGCAGCGCGACCCTCACGACAAGCAGTGGCGGAAGCACTTACTTTGCGGATTCCAGCACGGCCGGCAGCGCGACCGTCACGACCAGCGGAACCGGGCAGTTCGATATTTCACCATTGTCCTCCGGTGGCCTGACGGCGGGATCGATCGCGGGTGATGGTCGATACTTGTTGGGGAGCAAGTCGCTGACTGTGGGTTCGAACAACCAGTCAACGACCGTCTCCGGGAGCATCGAGGACGGAGGTGTCGCCGGCGGTACAGGCGGGTCTCTTGTGAAGACGGGCACGGGGACCCTAGTGCTGACAGGGGTGAATAGTTACACGGGCAGCACGACGGTGAACGCGGGTGCACTGGGGGTGAACGGCTCGAACTCGGCGTCGGTTCTGACCATAGTCAATGCTGGCGGCACGCTGGGCGGCACGGGGACGGTGGGGACGACGCAGATCCACGGTGACGGGACGCTGTCGCCGGGCAACTCGATCGGGACCCTCACCGTGAACGGCAACCTCGCCTTCGGCGCGGGCTCCACCTATGCGGTGGAGGCCTCGCCCGGTGCGGTCGACCGAACCAACGTCAGCGGCACGGCGACACTGGCAGGCACGTTGCGGGCGAGCTTTGCCCCCGGCACCTATTCTGCGCGCACGTACACGTTGCTGTCGGCGACGGGTGGTCGGACGGGGACCTTCGGGACATTCAGCACGGCGGGCCTGCCGGGCGGGTTCCAGACCAACCTGAGCTACACGTCGACCGACGTGATGCTGAATCTGACAGCTGCGCTGGGCGGCGGCTTGGCGCTGAGCAGCAACCAGGGCAATGTCGCGAATGCGCTCAACACGAGCTTCAATTCCGGCAACTCGCTCTCGAACGGGCTGTATGGGCTGTTCTCGATGTCGGGGCCGCCGTTGGCGAATGCACTGAACAGCCTGTCGGGTGAGGCGCAAACCGGGGCGCAGACGGCGGCGTTCACCTTCGGCAACCAGTTTCTCAACACCGTGCTGGGTAGCACAGGCAGCGGCGGCCTGGGCGGGAGCTTGCAGCAGGCCGTGCAGTACGCCTCCCTGGATGCCAATGAGGCTGGCCCCGAGCCGCGCCGGCTGCGCGGCTGGCTGGCGGGATTCGGCGGTTATGGCTGGCTGGACGGGGCGTCGGGTTCATCGTCGGTGCAGACCACGACACAAGGACTGGCGATGGGTGCCGACTGGACCTTCGACGGCGGGACGCTGGGCGTGGCGGTTGCGAGCGGCAGTTCGAACTGGTTTCTCGCAAGCGGGTTGGGCAGCGGGCTGGGTAATGTGTTGCAGATCGGTCTCTACGGTCGAACCGGGGCAGGCCCACTGTACGCCGCGGTTGCCGGGGGCTGGGGCGTGCATGGGGTTTCGACCAATCGCTCGGTGGGCTTCCTCGGCGACTTCATGAGCGCCAACTATACGGTGAACACATGGTCCGGCCGGGCCGAGGCAGGCTACCGGATCGCGCTGGGCGATCACAGGCTGACGCCGTTCGTCGCCCTTCAGGGTCAGGCTGCAAACCTGCCGGGCTTCTGCGAGACCTCACGGACCGGCAGCGGCGCGGCGCTGTGCTTCAATGCAAACACGGCGACGTCGCTGCGTTCGGAACTGGGCATCGAGGGCGATGCGAACCTCGGCACGGTGCTGGGCTCGAAGGCCCGGCTGCAGGCCCGGCTGGCATGGGCGCACGAATACGAGACGACCGGGACGGCAACGGCGTGGTTCCAGTCTCTGCCCGGGTCGAGTTTCTCGGTCTCGGGTACGCCGCTGCCGGCCAATGTCGGACTCGTTCGGGTGCTTTCGGATTTCGAGCTCGACCAGATATGGTCGCTCCGCCTGCAGGGTGATGCGGAGTTCGCAGGCAACTACGGTTTGCTGGCTGGCACCGCTCGTATCGTCGCGCGTTGGTAGTGCCCGGCAGTGACGGCCCTCCTGTTTCGTGCAGTTGGGCATGGCAGGGTGCCGGCAGCTCCCGCCCCGCGAAGAGCCGTTCCACAACATCCGGCGACGGTTAGGCGAGCCGCATCATGCAGCCAACGAAGCGCTCCGAGAGGCTCTCCGCGGCAGCAATCTCCTGAAGGGGAGCCACGGCGACAGTCTCGCACGTTCGCCGCCAGCCCCACGCGGGGGCGACGGAGCAGAGGCGCAGGCGCTATCAGGCTTGTCCGAAGAGTGGGTTGGCGGCGCGGCCTGATGGCTACTCTCGGCGACCTGCCGGAGCGCTTCTCACTCGATCCCAACGCTACCAGAACGAGCGCCCGGCTGGCTGCGCAGAGGCCGGAACCGAAAAGTGCGCATGCACGATCGTCAAACGTGTGTCCTGACACTCGAATATGATGGTAGCCCGGCCGGAGGTAGTCCGGTGATGTTCGTCGACACAATATCCAAAGTGACAATCGAACGCGACGATGACCGCACCACCCGCCATACGCGTTGTGGTGTGCCCTCTTTCGATAGACGAGGCTTCTGCCTGGGCCCAGTCACGATCAAGATGCTCGCGAATATGCGCTATACCTATGCAACATTCATCAGCACCCGTGCCGAATACCACGACGCCCATGTCGGCCGCAAAGGCGCCGCTTGCCCGTTCCATGTCGCGCTCCCGATAGGCTTCAAGCCAGGCATCAGTGGCGGCCAGCGCCGCCTGGACCAGATCTAGGTTTGTCATGTTCAGCACTCGTCCCCTTCAAACGCGCGCCGCTTGGCTACGGCCTCGATTTCAGCCCTGACCTGGGGCTGGTCTCTCAGGAGTTGATGGAAGTCCTTCTTGTACAGAACCAGCAGATGGCTGAAGTCGTCGGACAGAACGTCGGCGTTCCGGGGCGCGGCGTTCAGCAAGCCCATCTCGCCGAAGAAATCGCCGTCCTTCAGTTTGATCGGCTTTCCCGGCAGCGCCACGGTAACGCTTCCGGCCGCGACAAAGTACATTGCATCGGCCAGCTTGCCCTTGCTCACAAGCTTCTCGCCCGGCAACGCAACGTGCGCTCTCAATCGCTTGGCAATCTCCGTGATCGCCTTTTGATTGAGCGACGCGAAGATCGGCACGCAGGAAATCATGTTGGCCAGGTCGAGACTAAGATCGAACGGCGGGCGGCGCGTCAGCGCCTTGCGCCGCTGGCCAAGGCTAAAGCGGAGATTCTGATGGATTTCCCTGTTGATGACGCCTTCGCGCAAACAGCGCGCATATTCCATTGCCTCAAATCGAATACGGGCACGCTCGAGCTGATGCTTCTGTACCGCCGCGGCATACCCTGGATACCGCAGTGAAAGGGCCGCAAGAGCTCTCTGGACACCTGCCAGGCGCCTGCCCATGATATCCGCGAGCCGCACCTCGATGTCGGCGCCAAGAAGGCCGACGATGGAGACCTGATTGAGAGCGGCGAGCTCTATGAGGACGCTCTGAGAGACCATCAGGATTTCGAAGCGATCCGCCAGTCTCTTCTTCAAGAACCATTCGACGTCGAACCGTCTCTGCAGCCAGAGGGCCAGCCGATAGTCGCGGTCCGGGTGCGAGATGCGCTCGAGCCAGGTATCGTAGCCGGCTTCTCCATGGTTGCGTACCTCATCGATGAGACGGTCTGATTCCGCGGCCAACCGTGCCACCATGCGCCGCGACAGGATTTGCTGATCAAACAGGGTGAGGTAGAGTTCTTTCTCTCGCAACGACAGCGCGACCAGACCGATTTTAAGGCGTTCGTCGATGCTGAGCGTCAATTCGTCAACCGGCGCTCCAGCGTCAGCCTTGTCCGGCGAGTCCGGGCTCGGCACAGCGCGCTCCACTTGTGCAAGTCGGCGGGCGACATTGGCCCGCGACAGCGCCAGTATCCTGTTGCGCAGCGCGATTTCCTGTCGGCTCAGCCTGTCGAGGCCAAGCACATGCAGGAATGGGCCGAGAGTCGTGCCGTTCACGACAAGAGTGAACAGTACGAACAGCGTCGCCGAGATCGCGATGAAGTTACGAGCCTCCTCGGGCAACCGTTGATCGACCGCCACCAACATGGCCAATACGACCGTCACCGCACCGCGCACGCCGCCCCATACCAGAATGGCCTTGTACCGCGCGTTGACGGGCTGAACGAGGCGCGCGGCCTCCAGGATCGGGAACATGCCAAAAACGACCAGGGCGCGCGAGGCGATGGCACCAACAACCACGGCCGCGGCCCCCCAAGCGTAGAGCCATTGGAAACCCATCAACACGTCGATCGCAAGCATCGAGGCAAGGACGAAGATCAGGCAACCTGCCCAGAATTCAAGGTGGGTCCAGACCTGCCGCAGGGCCGCCCACTGTCGGGGGTGCAGATGAGAGGGCCCGTAGGCCGCGACGGTGAGCGCCGAGATCACGACGGACACAACGCCCGATACCTGTACATACCGATCGGCGACCAGGAAGCTCAAATACGTCAAGCTCATGGTGACCGAGGCGATTGCGGCGTCGGAACCGCCCAGCCGCGGCAGGATAGCCATGGCGCCGCGGGCCATCGCGAAGCCCAGCAGGAGTCCGCCCACCGACTGCCAGACAAAATCACCAATCGCGCTCAGGGGATGAGTATGGATCTCGACGGCCAGCGGATCGGGGGCCGAACTCGAGATAAGAATGCTCGTGAAAACACCGAAGGCGGCGATGGCGACGGCATCGTTCAGCAACGACTCGCCTTCGGCCAGTATCGACAAGCGTTTCGGCGCACCGACGTCCCGGAAGATCCCGACCACGACGGCAGGATCGGTGGTCGACACGACGGTGGCCAGAATAAGACAGACGACAATGTCGACGCCGGTCGCCAGGTGAACCGCACCCGCTACGCCGGCGATGCATACGAGCACGGCCACTACCGCCAGCAGCAACACCGCGGAGATTTCGTCCGCCAGGCGGCGGACGTCCATCGTCAGGCCCGCCGAAAACAACAGCGGTGGCAGGAACAATGGCAGCAGAAGATCTGCATTGAGATGGAGCTTCTCGACCCCGACGAAGGCATCCTTCAGCATGGGAATCTGGATCGGGAAGTACAGGTCCGGGTCGAATATCCACAAGCAAACAAGGCTGATGCCAGCGCCGGCAATCGCCAGCATCAGGGCATACGGCAGACCGGATCTGACGGCCAGTGGTACCAGCATGCTGGCGACCGCCAGGATCAGGGAAATCGCGAGAAGAATATAGATCGTGTCGGTCACGAAGCGATCCCTCGCCGAGGTTTGATCGGGAGCTTCATCGGTCCTACTTGCTCAAGAGACCCGGAAAAAGCGCGTCCGCTTTCCGGATGTAACCAGGCACATCCTGGAGCCACTTCGTCTGAACGGAGGCGTCGTAGTTCAGATAGAGCTTTCCATCGACAATGCGGAACTTGCTGGGCTCGATGCTTACAAGGTTGCCGTTAGCCACTCCGAACGCGCAGTAGCCGCCATATTGAGGCGCATACTTCTGCGGGTCCGCCTTGAAGAGGTCCAGGTGCTGCTGTGAGACGAACTTCCAACGCGCACCACTCCAGGAGAGGACAAAGGCATCCGCCCCTTTCTCGGCTCGGCCAGACGTGAAATATGAAACCGGATCGTAACCGAGGATCGCGGTATCGGTCCTTGTCTCGAAGAATCCCCCCGAAAGAGTATTGATGCGAGGCTGCTCGGCCCTGGCGGCGACAGGCGCCAGAGGAGAAAGTGCGATGCCGGTTGCCACGCTCACGATTGCGATGAGCTTGAATAGGCTCAATTTGACCTCCATTGGTATTTGCAAAGGCAGGCGGCTACTCTCCACTGCCATTCTTCAGTGCTTCGCAAGTTGCCGAAGCAGGTCGACGACACGGTCCCGGTGGCTCCATGGGATGTAGTGATCGGCTCCGGAAATGATCTCGATATCGAGACGGGCCCTTGTCGCCATTTGCGCGAGATAGTCGGTGTTTTCGACCGGCACGAGGTCGTCCATCGCGCCATGCAGGCAATGGATCGGAACGGCCAGGTTTGCGAGAATTCCCGCCTGCGCTTGCAGCCCTTCGCGAAGCATCAGGATTTCTTCGTTACAAGACCGGATGTCGGCAGGAACCAGGGTTCGGATCAAGGTGGCCGCTGCCAGCCGCTGGAACCAAAGAGCGCGCTCATGCGACGGGTCGAGAGAGGGTGCGAGCAAGACGCACGCGCGAACCCGGTCGTGAAGCCTTCTGGCCACCTCGAGAGCGACAGGGCCGCCGAAGGAGTGCCCCATCACGACCAGCGCAGCGTCGGGTACGATTTCGTCCAGGGCCGCAGAAATGCAGGCGCCCTGGGTCGCCACGCTGCGGCTGCAGCTACAGCTTGCGGAACTCCCGTATCCCGGCCGGTCGAATGCCAAAAGAGACAGGCTCGCCACGAGATTCCGATCGGCCAGGTAAGGCGCCCAGGCCCTCCAGCTTCCCGGGGAGCCATGCAACAGGACGATGGCCGTGCCGCCGCTTGCGTCCTGCCGACGCGGGCGCACATAGCCCAGCGCACCGCCGCATTCCGGACACCCTGTCCGATGCGCCGACACGTCGCACGATTCCAGGGTCGAGCGGCGCAGCGAGAATGGCGGACGCCGCGCGGTCGCGTAGGCCGCGGCAAGTTGCCATAGGGAAGGTCTCGAAAAGCTCATTGGCTAAAGTGTCGGGGGATAGCGGCGCGAGACAGCCGACTCGTGCTTCCAGGCTCGCACGATATCGATCAACGGTGCGGGACGGGCGCCGCCAGCACGGTTCTTTGCCCCGATTTCCCAGGCAAGACGATACTGGGCGGCGACATCTCTCCACGCCCGCAGCAGAGTGGTCCTGCTATCCCACACGTGTGTGACCTCGGCGCCTGCTCCGTTGAGCTCGATGATCCGAAAGGCCGGCTTTCCGGCCTGGATCTCGCGGAAATCCGAGAACCGGATGTCAAACCGGCCGAAAAAGAACCCCGGGATCGCCGCCGCGAGCTGATCAAACAGGGCCTCGAGTGCAGGCGTGATCAAAGCGTTGCCGTTGCGGAAGATCGTTCCCTTGGAGTGGTTTCCCGCAAATGCCAACCGGACCGTTTCCCCCACGGGCACGATTTCGTTGAGCCGCTCGGCAAAGCGACCCAGGTAGATCTGCGACAGAATCCGCGCCCTTGGATCTCCGTCGATCAGTTGGGCAAGCGTCCGCCGACCGTCGCCGGTGACTTCGGGAAAGTACTTTAGGGTGATCGATATGACACGCCCCGCCCGCGAGTCCGGATCGCGCGCATAGAAGATGCCGGCCTCGCCCTCGCAAGCAACAAGTTCCTGAACGATGAACGCCTGATCGGCCGGAAAGGCTTCAACGTAAGCTCTAAGCTCGCACACCGTCGATACCTTGCGCACACCTGCCCCGCGGCAGCCGATGTCGGGCTTCACCACCAATGGTAAGGCAAGCTGCTCGCGCTCGAGGCACTCGAGAAGTGCGACGAGGCACTCGTCCACCGAAGCCGTCCCCCTCCGGCAGCTCGTGAACCGGGGAACCAGGACAGGGAGTGAATCTCTAAGCTGCCCCAGGATATGGACTTTGGATTCGCCGACAAGGCCGCCCAGAGGAAAGCCGGGATTCGTTGCCGTGATGAGCGTGGCGCCCCGGTGGCGAATGGCCAGAGTGAACATGTACAAGCCAAGGGGCCCATAGAACCGCCAGATCGGCCAGAACTCGAAAAAGCTGACGAAGGGCGCCCGCAAGTCGAGCAGCGGCATGCCTGCACGGCCAATCTCCGCGCTGACAGGCTGGCCGTGCAGGGGCCGAAGACGAATCGCGCGCCCACGCTGCCGGAACAGCAACCTGAAGCTGGCGTAGCCCCCGACAGCAAGCAGTACCAGTTCAAGAGATGTCATGCCGATCGCGCGGTGAAGCCACGCCAGCAGCGTGCTTCCACCGTACAGGATGAGGGCCGTCCACAAGGCCACCGAGGGCAGGATCGTCAAGGTGAAGCGACCCAGGGGATAGCCGCAGACACCGGCCAACATGAACACCGGCAGGCGCGACGCGGGAACGAGCCGGGCAAGGACGAGCGCCGTGGTCGGCGCGCGGTTGAACGTCTCGCGCGCAGCCGCATAGGCTCGGGTTTCCTGCATGCGGCGAACGAAGCGCAGCCCCCTGAGCCACCGACCGGCAGCGTAGAGACCAAGATCTCCGACAACACTCCCGGCGAACAGACCCGCATATACCGGGACCTCGATATGGCCACGTTCCGAAATCAGCGCCGCGCCCATGCCCAGCGCGACGTCCTCAAAAAGCAGGGTAAGCGACCCGAGCGCTACTCCCAGCCAAACCCCGTCGGTTCCACCCAACGCGCCGAGCAGCCCAGGAAAGTCCACGAGCGGAGACTTACCCGCGTCCCGGCAACAACCGGAATGCCAGCGCCTTCACAGTGCCGAAGTTCCGCACGATCAGGAATCCCGAGCAAAGCCAGACGCCGCAAGCAAGGCTGAAGAGCAATCCGCCGTCGCCCTGGATCACGACCCCCAGCGGGGTGAACAGGTGAAAGAAGAGAGCCCCGGTGATGATGCAGAACGCCAGGAGCGCCCCCAGGACGCGCAGTGTTCGCTGGCCGGTGACGACTGACGCGAACAAAAGGATCGAGGCAACGAGCTCGCCGCTACCGATCACCTTGGCGCTGAAGATCCCTCCAGGATTGAAAAGCCCCGCAACGAGAAACCCGGCGGCCCACTTGTCAAGCGTGCCGAAGATAAACTGCGTTTCGGGCGCGTTGGTGAACTTGAAGAATAGCGATTGGCCGAAGACGACCGTGATGAAGAGGCACGCAATAACCTCGACGTACGTGTTGGAAGACTGTCTGCGAGCCATCT
>CAIYWM010000350.1 GCA_903929895.1 uncultured Alphaproteobacteria bacterium | reverse complement strand
CGCGCTGGTCATACCAGTCCACGGCCTCCAGCTCTTCCATGAGGGAAGCGATCGCGCGATGGCGATCCATGACCTCGGGACCAAGCTTGGCCGGGTCTTCGTGCAGCGTTTCACTAGCCATGGCGCAGCAACGTTCGATCGCGCGCCAGGTTCCGCAGGGAACGACGTCGCGCCGGTCCCGTTGCGCCTCTGTCATTGCAATTGCCGTGGAGAGGGACGTGCGCGCTTTGTATTTCTGGGTAGCGACGTCGTTCCTGTTGAGCGCCTGCGCAACCGTGCCCCTGGCAGGGCCCGCAGCGGACAGGGAGGGGAAGCGGTTCGACCCGCCAGCGCCGGGTCAGGCCGCCCTGTACCTGTATCGCAGTTCGGTTCTCGGGTCTGAGGCGGTGTTCTCGCTGGCGGACAAACAACAGCCGATCGGCTCCTTGGCCAGCAGGACCTGGATCCGCGTCGAGGTCGCGCCCGGGCAGCACGTCATCACCTGCAACGCGCCCAGCTACGCGCCGCTCACCCAGACGCCTGCCCAGGCGGCCACCGTCGATATCGCACCGGGGGAAACGCGCTTCCTCGAAGTCGACGTCTGGCCAGGCCTGCCGCTCAATCCGAGATGCACGGCAACGGAAGTGTCGGCCGACAAGGGCCGCGCCGGGGTGACGGGCGGCAACCGCGCGGTCGCGTCAGGCTTCTGAAGCGATCAGGCCTGACGGTCGAGAAAGCCCAGCAACAACGCATTGAAGGCCGCGGGCTCGGTGACGTTGAGCCCGTGCCCACCGAAGGGTGCCACGTCGAGAAGGGCGTTAGGCAGTCGCGCCGCCAGCGCCTCCGACTGGCTGCACGACACCAGCACGTCGTCGCGGGCGGCCGACAGCAGAACCGGCAGTTTCAATGCGTCGAGCTGCGCTGTGGCGTCGAAGCGCAGCAGGGCCTCGATGCGGCGCAGCAGGTTGTCGCTGCCCTGGAACCCGGAGAGCGCATGGGCGTCCTCCGCCGCCATGCGTTCCGCATTCGCCGCCAGCCAGGTTGCGGGATAGAGGAAGATCGGCTGGGCTCGGACGTAGGCTTCGGGACCGGCGCCCTTCAGCAATGCGACGCGAATCTCGAAGCAGCGCCGCGTATGGGCATCGGCCGTCGCCCAGCCGTTGACGATGGTGAGGGACCGCACGCGGTCCGGATGGCGCAGCGCCAGGTCGACGCCCGCGAGGCCGCCCAGCGCGTGACCGACGAAGTGGCAGCTCTTGGTCGACGTCGCATCGAGGATCGCGAGGACCTCGTCGGCCATATCCGAGATGGCGTAGCCCGCGGGAAGCCGCGTCGCGCGCGCCCGGCCGGTGCCGCTCTGATCGTAGGTGATGACGCGATAGCGGGCGGTGAGGGCGGCGAGCTGCGGCGTCCAGTAGCCGGCCGCGCCGCCGAGGCCGGCCGACAGCAGAACCGTCGCTCCCCCGGGCCGTTCGCTTGGGTGAACGTCGCAGATCACTTGCCGATGATCACTTGCCGATATGCGCGACGGTCGCGATCTCGATCAGCGCGTCCTTCTTCACCAGGCCGCACTGGATGCAGTAGCGCGCGGGCTTGTCGCCCGGAAAATACTGCGCATAGACGGCGTTGATGGCGGCGTAGTGCGCCCAGTCGGTGAGGAAGATCGAATTGAAGGTGACGTCGGCCATGGTGCCGCCGGCGGCTTCGATCACCGACTGGATGGTCTTCAGCACATGATGCGTCTGCGCGGTCGGATCGCCAACATGCACCACGTTGGTGTCGGCATCGAGCGGCAGGGTGCCGGAGACGTAGACGATGCCGTCGGCCACCACGCCGGGCGAATAGGGCGCCAGCGTCTTGCCGGTGCCGGGCGGGATCACGGGCTTCATGGGCATCAGTCTCGTCCTTCCGTGTTGAGGGCCGTGTTGAGGCCAGGATGGGCATTGGCCTGCAGGGCATTGCGGAACGCCTCGACCGACGACACCCAGCCGAAGAAGCTCTCGATGTTGAACAGCGACGCCTTCTGGATGTAGTCGGGCCCGGCATGGTGGGTGGCGTCGTGCAGGACGATGCCGAAATATTCGAGGAAGAAGCCGTCGCGCAGAGTCGACTCCACGCAGACGTTGGTGGCGACGCCAGTGAAGACCAGCGAGCGGATGCCGCGGGCGCGCAGGACACTGTCGAGGTTGGTGTTGTAGAAGGCGCTATAGCGCGGCTTGGAAATGACGATGTCGCCCTTCTGCGGCGGCAATGCGTCCACGAGCTCGTAGTCCCAGCCGCCCTTGGCCAGGAGCTTGCCCTGCAGTTCGGGGCGCGCACGCATCGTCTTCATGGCGTTCGACTTGTGCCAGTTGGGCGAGCCCGGGCCGCCGGCCTCGACATAGTCGGGATCCCAGCCGTTCTGGAAATAGATCACGGGAATGCCGGCGGCACGCGCCGCCGCCGCGGCCTCGCGGATCTTTTCGATCGCGGGCGCGGCGCCCGAGATGTCGAATCCCGCGAGATCGAGATAGCCGCCGGGCGAGGCATAGGCGTTCTGCATGTCGACGATGATCAGCGCGGTTTCCGATGGCTTGATCAGCATCGGCTCGGGTCGCGCCTCGAGCCGGCGCGCGGCGGGATCGTCGGGCGAGAAGTAGCTGACGGGCTTTGGACCGGTTTCCATGGGACCTTCCGTTGTGCGTCACGGAGTCCAGCAAGAACCTGACCAGATCGTCGAACCGCTAACGCCGCGTGAGTTTGTCGACGACCGTGTCGAGCTGATCGAAGTCGCGGATTTCCAGGGTCAGCACGCTCTGCTCGCCGAGGCCGCGCAATGTGAGATCGACCTTGAGACCGAGCGCCTCCTCGAGGCGCCTTTCCAGCGCCTTCGTGTCGGCACTCTTGGCCGCGCCACCGGCGGCACCGCCGGCCCTGGTCTTGCCGGCGCTGCCGGGCTTGGCTTTCGTCTTGGTCTCGCCGGCGAGACGCTCGAGATCGCGCACGGTCAGCTTCTCGGCGATGGCCCGCTGCGCCATCGCCAGGGGGTCAGGTACACCGATCAGTGTACGCGCCTGGCCGGCGGAAAGTGCGCCGTCCCGCACCATTTCCTGAACCGGCGGCGGAAGGTCGAGCAGGCGCAACGTGTTGGCGATGTGCGGCCGGCTACGGCCCATCATGCGCGCCAGGTCCTCCTGGGTGTGGCTGTACTCTTCGACCAGCCGCTTGTAGCCCTGCGCCTCGTCGATCGCGGTCAGGTCGGAACGCTGCAGGTTCTCGACCAGGCCGATCTGCAGCGCGTCCCTGTCGTCGATCGTGCGGATGACGACCGGCACGTCATGGAGCTGGGCCTTCTGCGCCGCCCGCCAGCGCCGTTCGCCGGCGATGATCTCGTAGCTGTCGGCCGAGTCGCGCAGCGGACGCACAAGTATCGGTTGCAGGAGGCCGTATTCCCGGACCGACTCCACCAGCATCTCGATGCCCTCGAAGCTGGTGCGCGGCTGCATCTTGCCGGGCTTCAGCTGGCCGATCGGCAGGGTGAGCGGCGGCAACTTGCCGGAAGAGGCGCGCGCCGGCTCGGCCTCGGTCGGCCCGGCTGGCGCAGAGGCCGGCGGGGACGGCGCTGCCGCAACGGGCGCGGCGGGTGTCACGGCCGAGGCGACTTCGTCGTCACCCAGCAAGGCGGACAGTCCGCGGCCGAGGCCGCGTGGTTTAGGGGGCTGGCTCATGGGAAATCGCCTGTTCTGCGGCTAGGCGCCGGCGGCGGATGAATTCGCTCGCCAGCAGGATGTAGGCCTGCGACCCGGCGCAGGCATTGTCGTAGATCAGCACGGGCATGCCGTGGGAGGGCGCCTCGGCGATGCGGACGTTGCGCGGGATGGTCGTTCCGAAGACCAGCTCGCCGTAATGCGCGCGCACGTCGGCCACGACCTGGTGGCTGAGCGTCATGCGGCGGTCCACCATGGTCAGGACGACCCCGAAAATATGCAACCTTGGATTGAGTCTCTTCCGGACCCGGTCGATCGTGTTGCCGAGTGCCCCGATGCCTTCGAGCGCCAGGAACTCCGCCTGCAGCGGAACCAGGACGGCGTCGACGGCGACCAGGGCGTTCAGGGTGACGAGGCCGAGCGAGGGCGGACAGTCGATCAGGACGATCGTCCAGCGTTGCCGGGCATCGTTGCCCGGCGCGGCCAGAGCCTCGGCCAACCGGTGCTCGCGTCGTTCCAAGTCAATCAGTTCGATTTCGGCCCCGGCGAGCTGGCCCGCCGCCGGCATCACGTCCAGGCCGGGGATCTGGGTGGCGCGAACGGAGGCATCCAGCGGGTTCAGGCCCAACAGGAACTCATAGGAACCGGGTGAGCGCTCATTTCTCGCCACCCCTAGACCCGTGGAGGCATTTCCCTGCGGATCAAGGTCTATCAAAAGGACCTTCTCGCCGACGGCCGCCAGGGCTGTGGCGAGGTTGATCGCCGTCGTGGTCTTACCGACGCCGCCCTTCTGGTTGGCGATCGCGAAGATCTGCGGCGGTGTAGGGGCCGATTCTGAGGAGGACGGCGTCACGATCGGTTACGCTCGCAAATGCTTCCGGGGAAAAGTCCCACTTCTTCTTGGCCTCGTCCACCTCCGCCTGCCAGTCCTTCCCCTTGTGGAAAAGACAAATAGCGGTATTCATCCTGTGTCGGTCGGACCATTCCAGCAACTGGCTCAGCGGCGCAAGCGCCCTGGCGGTCACCACCTCGGCATTGGCAGGCGGCGCCGCCTCGATCCGCTTGATCACGAGCTTTGGCTGACGGGCCAGCCCCATCTTCCGACCGGCTTCGCCCAGAAACGCGGCTTTCCGGGCATCGGATTCGATCAGGGTAACTTCGAGATCCGGTCGCATCGCGGCGATGACAAGCCCCGGGAATCCGCCACCGCTTCCCAGATCGGCCAGCGTTTTCGCCTCAGCTGGTATGAGAGGAACGACTTGGGCTGAGTCGAGGATGTGCCGCTTCCAGGCACCGTCCAAAGTCGTCCTGCCAACCAGATTGATGGCCTTCTGCCACCGTTCCAGTGTCTCCACCAGAACTTCCAACTGACGGCGTGTTTCACGTGAAACATCGGCAAGCAGATCGGTCATGTCACGCCGCCTTACGGCGAACATGCTTCAGCAAGGCAACCAATGCCGCCGGTGTGACCCCTGAAATCCGCGCGGCCTGACCGAGGGTGGCCGGCCGGTTGGCTTCAAGCTTCTGCCGGACCTCCGTCGAAAGACTCCCAATGGCGCCGTAATCCAGATCGGCCGGAAGGGCCAAGGCCTCGTCCCGACGATAGGCGGCGATGTCACCCCGCTGCCGGTTCAGGTACCCCTCGTAACGGGAGTCGATCGTCAACTGTTCCGCCACCTCGGCGGATACCGTTCCGAGTTCGGACCACAGGCCGACGAGCCGGGTCCAGTCGATCTCAGGATAGGCAAGTAAATCGAGAGCTGACCGCGCGACCCCGTCCTGGTTGATAGGGATCCCGCGCTTGGCCAGGGCGGAGGGGCTGATCTTCAGTCCGCCGGCCAGGGAGCGAGCCGCTTCGAGTGCCTGGTGTTTCACGTGAAACATCTCTGCCCGCTCGGGCCCAACACAGCCGATTTCGATGCCCCGTTGAGTGAGGCGCTGGTCGGCGTTGTCGGCCCGGAGCCAGAGACGATACTCGGCGCGCGAGGTGAACATCCTGTAGGGCTCGGTCACGCCGAGCGACACGAGGTCGTCGATCAGGACGCCGAGATAGCCATCGGCCCGATCCACAATGAAGGGCTTTTCCAAGACGGCGTTCAGGCCGGCAATGAGACCCTGGGCAGCCGCTTCTTCATAGCCGGTCGTACCGTTGATCTGGCCGGCCATATAGAGCCCCGGAACCCGGCGGGTTTCCAGGGTCGCGTTCAGCTCCCGCGGATCGATGTGGTCGTACTCGATGGCGTAGCCCGGGCGCAGCATCTCGGCACGCTCCAGACCGGGAATGGTCTGAAGCATCGCCAGCTGGACGTCCTTCGGCAGCGAGGTCGAGATTCCGTTGGGGTAGACGATGAAGTCGTCCAGACCCTCGGGTTCAAGGAAGATCTGGTGACGGTCGCGCTGGCCGAACCGGACCACCTTGTCCTCGATCGACGGACAATAGCGAGGGCCGACACTCTCGATCTGGCCGGAATACATCGGCGCGCGGTGGAGGTTGGCGCTGATGATCTCGGGCGTCGCCGCCGTCGTCGTCGTGATGTGGCAGGGGACCTGGGGCGTCGTGATGCGCTCGGTGAGGTAGGAGAATGGCCGGGGGGGGTCGTCGCCGTCCTGCTGCTCGAGCGAAGCGTAGTCGATCGTCCGACCGTCCAGCCGTGCCGGCGTCCCGGTCTTGAGGCGTCCCAGCTTGAAGCCAAGTCGATGCAATGTCTGGGCAAGCGCGGTCGACGGCTCCTCGACCCCATCGCCGCGCACGCGCCCGGCCGGGATCTTGGTCTCGCCCATATGGATCAGGCCGCGCAGGAACGTACCCGTCGTCAGGATCACCCGCCCGGCGCCGATCTCGGCCCCGGACTCGGTGATGACTCCCGCACACGCACCAGTTGTATCTAAGAGAATGTCCGCAACCGAGTCGGCGCGGATCTCGAGATTTGCCTGCTCGGCCAGCAACGCCTGGATGGCCTGCCGGTAGAGCTTGCTATCGGCCTGCGCCCGCGGTCCGCGGACCGCCGGCCCCTTGGAGAGATTGAGGGTCCGGAACTGGATCCCGCCACGGTCGATGGCTCGGCCCATGATCCCGTCGAGCGCATCGATCTCGCGGACGAGGTGACCCTTGCCCAACCCGCCGATCGCCGGATTGCAGGACATCTCGCCGATCGTCTCGATCCGGTGGGTGAGGAGCAGGGTGCGTGCGCCGAGGCGCGCCGACGCGGCCGCAGCTTCACAGCCCGCATGGCCGCCGCCCACTACGATCACATCATATGAGAAGGCCTGCATGCCGGGCCATTTACGCCTCCGGTCAGCCCCGGTCCAGATGGTCGAGATGGCTCGTGTCGTTGATGAACCCCACCTTCACATCACCCGCCGCGAAGACCTCGACCTCGTTCAGCGTGCATGGGTCCTGGGCCAGCTTCCAATAGGCCGACAGGGGCTGGTCGAGGAGCTGCAGCAGCAACGCGCGGTTGACGCTGTCATGCCCGACCAGGACGACCGTTTCGTCGGCATGCCGCTCCAGCACCAGGCGAAGGGCGTTGGAGGTCCGCGCCACCACGTCCTGCAGCGACTCGCCGCCGGGAAAGCGCACGAGATGCGGCGCCCGTCGCCACAGGCGATAGGCGTCCGGCGACTCCTGCTCGATCTCGGCGTGGGTGCGCATCTGCCAGGCGCCATAGTCTATGTCGCCCATGCCATCGTGAACCGACGCGGGAATTCCGCAGACTTCTGCAACCCGGTCTCCCGTCACCACGCAGCGCTGCAGCGAACTCGTATAGACGGCAACGGGTTTCCAGCGCGCGGCGATGCGGGCGGCCAGCGCATCGGCCTGCGCCAGCCCCCGGGCCGTGAGCGGCAGCTCCGCGCGGCCGCGGAAGCGGGCGGGGTGGATTCCGTCGACGTGACCGTGTCGGGTCAGCAGGATTCGGGTCATCCCCAAGTGTAGCGTGCGCGCCACCCGCCGTACCCGCGTCGTATGGCGCCCGATCACGAAATCTTGACGGAAGCTGCCGATGTGCCTTAACCAGTGCCCATCGACGGTCCTCCTTAACCGGAGGCTAACAGGGAATGCCGTGCTGCTCCTTCGGGAGCTAATCGGCAGCTGTACCCGCAGCTGTAAGCGGCGAGCGACTGCCCAAGAGTCACTGGACCTCGGTCTGGGAAGACGGACAGGAGCGACGACCCGCGAGCCAGAAGACCTGCCGGCGATAGCGTCTCTCTTCCGATGGACGGGACAATCCAACGGGACGGTCAACCGAGCGGTGACGCGCCTTGTGCGTGTTCTGTCTTGGGAGATCCGTCTATGACGCCGATCCGTCGATTTCTTTTTGTTTTTCCGTTCCTGGCGCCCCTTGCCGCACCGATGACGGTGCAAGCGCAGACCGAACCGGACGCCATGATGCCCGCGACGGTCGTGACGGCCGATCGCTTCCCGACCGACCCGAGCAAGGTCACCGCCAGCTACACCATCGTCATGCAGGAAGAGATGCAGCGACGGCAGCTTCGCACTGCCGCCGAGGTGCTGAGGACCGTCCCCGGCGTCTCCGTGCAACAGTCCGGCGGCGTGGGCACGCAGACCTCGGTCTTCGTGCGCGGCTCCAATTCCAACCACGTGCTGGTGCTGATCGACGGCGTCAATGTCAGCGATCCGTCGAGCGGCAACGGCGCGGTCGACTTCGGCAACTTCCTCACCGAGAACCTCGACCGCATCGAAGTCGTGCGCGGCCCGATGTCCACGATGTACGGCAGCCAGGCGATGGGCGGCGTCATCAACATGGTCACGAAGGCCGGCAAGGGGCCGATGAACGGCGCGGCTTTCACCGAACTCGGCACGCGGCTGACAAGCAACAGCGGCGCCTACGTGCGCGGTAGCGAAGGTAAATTCAATTACAACCTGAGCGTCGCCGGCACGTTCAGCCCGAACGACACGCCGGTGCCCGCGCGGTTCACGCCGAACGGCGGCTTCGTCGACATCGATCCCTATCGCAACATCACGCTCGCGGCGCGGCTCGGCTTCGAGATCAACGAGAACACCCAGTTCAACTGGTACGGTCGCTACATCGACGCCAAGGTCAACTACGACCAGGTCGGGCAGGAAGATCCGAACGCCAACACCTACACGTCGCAGTTCTACACGCGCGGCGAAATCGAAGGCTCGTATTTCGACGGACGCTGGAAGCCCGTCGTCGGCGTCAACTACAGCACGATCACGCGGCACGATCTCGACTATGCGAGCGTACAGAACCCGTTCCCGTTCAACACCGACAGCTGGTTCAACGGTCGCCGCCTGCAGGCCGATTTCAAGAACCTCGTGAAGGTCATCGACCAGATCGAGGTCATCGGCGGTATCGATTACGACCGGCAATGGGCCTACACCAACACGGTCGGTCCGTTCACTCCCTACACGCAGACCTGGGGCACGATGGCCCAGACCGGCATCTACGGTCAGCTTCGTCTCAACCCGTTCGAAGGGTTCAACCTCAACGTCGGCGGCCGTGTCGACATGAACGACATGTTCGGCACCGTGGGCACCTGGCGTGCCGGTGCGTCCTACCTGTGGGCGCCGACGGACACCAAGATCAAGGCGTCGTACGGCACCGCCTTCAAGGCGCCGGCGCTGATCGAAATGTTCGGTCCGGGACCGTTCTGCGGCGGCAATCCGAACCTCCAGCCGGAATACAGCCGCGGCTACGAATTCGGGGTGGAGCAGGGGATCTTCGACCGCAAGGTGAAGGCCGGCATCACCTACTTCTTCAACACCTACTCGAACCTGATCCAATGCGCGCCGCCGACCTTCGCCCTGATGCAGAACGTCGCCAACGCGCAGACCGAAGGCTTCGAGGTGACTCTGCAGATCAGCCCGGTGAAGTGGTTCGATCTGTATTTCGACTACACCCACCTGATCGCGCGCAACGTCGATGCCAACCAGCCGCTGCTGCGCCGTCCCGGCGACGTCTTCAACATCCGCGCCGAGGTGCGGCCGTGGGAGAACACCCTGTTCGGCGTCGGCGTGCTGCAGGTCAACAGCCGGTTCGACGCCAATGCCGTCACCGGTGCGATCATGACGCCGGCTCCGTACACGCTGGTGCGAATCACAGCCCAGTACGACGTCATTCCGTCCGTGCAGCTCTTTGCCCGCGCCGAAAACGTTCTGGACCGGGTGTACGAGGAGCCGGAAGGCTTCCAGGCGCCGTACTTCCAGGCCTTCTTCGGCGTGAAGGCGAGGTTCTGAGCGGTACGATGCGTCCGCGCCACCGGCGAAACTTGCTGCAAGTCTTCGCCGGTGGCGTAGCTTTCGCTACCGTGACCCCAGCCACAGCCACTCCGACGTCAACGATTGCCCTGCTTCATCTCGCGCCCCGGCCCGGGGAGATCGCGGCGAACAGGACCGCCCTCGAACAGGCTGTGCGCCGGGCCGCGGCGAGCGGCGCCCGGCTGATCGTGACCCCCGAGCTGGCCGTGAGCGGCTATGGGTTTCGCGACCTCGTGGGCACCGACTGGATCGCGCCCGGACAAGCCGAACTGTTCGCCTGGGCCGGTGCGCTGGCTCGTGAGACCAGGGCGTCCCTGGTGCTCGGCACCCCGGAGGCCGCACCGGAGAACGGCGCGCTGTTCAACAGCATGATCCTGTTCGCGCCGGACGGAGCGGTGGTCGGCCGGCATCGCAAGATCAACGCCCTCAGGGTCGGCTCGGAATCCTGGTCGACGCCGGGTGATCGTCCCACGGTGCTGACCGTCGACGGTATCGGCCGTGTCGGATTCTTCGTCTGCGCCGACATGTATTCGACCCACCTCGTCGATGAGACCGCGGCCCACGGCGTCGACCTGCATATGTCCGCCGCCGCCTGGGCACCGGGCCTTCACGGCCCCGACGGCGAATGGGAACGCGCGTCCGCGACGACCGGGCGCCCCGTCCTCGTCTGCAATCGCACCGGCAGGGATGTCCTCGATTTCGAGGCGGCCCGATCGGTCGCCGCCGTCGACGGAACGATCGCCTTCTCCCACGCCTCCCCCGAGCCGAGGATCGCGCTGGTCGACTGGACGGCTGCCACGCGCCGCCTCACCACCTGGCGCGTCACAGGCGCGGCCTAGAGCGGTGAGATCATGGAGATTGGACTGAAGACACCCCAACAAAGACCTCATCCTGAGGAGCGCTCCGCAGGAGCGCGTCTCGAAGGATGGGCGCGAGCACCCCGTCCGTTGCCCATCCTTCGAGACGCCGCGCGACGCGCGGCTCCTCAGGATGAGGTCGTTGTCGAACTTTGACGATGGCGCTCCTCCGCAGCTTCGCATGCTTCGTGCTGCTATTCTTGGCCCTCCCGGCCGCCGCGCAGGCTCCGCAGCGGGTGGTGACCCTCAATCTCTGCCTCGACCAGATGGCGCTGCGCCTTGCCGCGCCCGGACAGCTGGTGGGCGTCAGCTACCTCTCGCAGGACCCGCGCCTCTCCGCGCTGGCCGACCAGGCCGCCGCCCTCGCCCCGGTGCGCGATTCCTTCGAATCGATCCTGACCCTGCGGCCAGACCTCGTGATCCTGGGCCAGGGCTCGCACGCTTCCCTGAAGCGGCTGCTGCGAGGGGCGGGCGTGCAGGTCCTCGAATTTCCGTGGGCGACGTCGATCGGCGAGGCCGAGACCGTCATCGAGCAGATGGCGAAGGCGCTCGGCCGCGACGACGCTGGCCGGAGCCTGATCGCCGGCATGCAGAGGGAGCGTCGCCGGCTGACCTGGTCCGGCGCTCCCCGCGGCACGGCGGTCTATCTCGAGGCCAATCGCGGCACGTCGGGGAGGGACAGCCTGATGGACGAGCTGCTGCGACTGTCCGGTTACCGCAATCTCGCCGCCGAGCTCGGCATCGGCTCCTTCGGCCGCCTGTCGCTCGAAACCGTTCTCGCCGGCCAGCCCGACCTCCTGGTGTTCGACGGAACCGCCAACGACAACCCGGCCCGCGCCACCGAGTTCGTCGGCCATCACGCGCTGCTCGCCCTGGCCGGCAAGACGAAGCTCGCATCGGTGCCGACCCGGTTTTCAATCTGTGCCGGCCCGGACAATTTCGAGGTCATGCGACGCCTGACGGAGGCGCGGCGATGAATCGCTGGCTCCTCCTGCTGGTGGCCGTGCTCTTCCTGCTGTCGTTGGCGGTCGGTCCGGCCTGGTGGCCGTGGCGCCTGGGCAACGAGGTCGGCTGGGCCATCGTCTGGGAGCTGCGCCTGCCGCGCGCCACCCTGGGGCTGCTGATCGGCGGGGTGCTGGGCCTGAGCGGTGCGGTGCTGCAGGGCTGGCTGCGCAATCCGCTGGCCGAGCCCGGCGTCATCGGCGTGTCGGCGTGTGCGGGTTTCGCCGCCGTCTGCGCTTTCTACAGCGGCCTCGCGGCTGCCTTCGCGTTGGCGCTGCCGCTCGCGGGCATCACCGGTGCGGCCGTCGCGGTCGCGCTGCTGATGGGCGCGGTGCGGTCGGGGACGGGAACCGTGTCGCTGCTGCTGATGGGCGTGGCGATTAACGCCATCGCCGCGGCACTGATCTCCCTGGTCCTGGCCCTGTCGCCCAACCCTTTCGCCTACCAGGAGATCTCGCTCTGGCTGGCCGGCTCTATCGTCGACCGCGACCTGCACTATCTCGCGATGGCCGCGCCGTTCATGATCCTGGGCGCAGCCATCGTACTGGGAGCCGGCCGCTGGCTCGACGCCCTGTCGCTGGGGGAGGACACGGCGCGCAGCCTCGGCGCCGATACGAGATCGCTGGGCCTCAGGCTCACCCTCGGTGTCGGCCTGATGGTCGGAGCGGCCACCTCGGTGGCGGGCGTCATCGGCTTCGTGGGCCTGATCGCGCCGCATCTCGTCCGCGCCAAGGTGGGCTTCCGCCCGGGGGCAACGCTGGTTCCCTCGATGCTGGTCGGCGCCGCGCTCGTGCTGGGCGCCGACGTCGCGGTGCGTCTGCTGCCGACCGCGTCCGAACTCCAGCTCGGCGTCTTCACCTCGCTGGTCGGCGCACCCTTCCTGGTGCGTGCCGTGCGCAAGGCCCACGCCGCCTGGCTCGCAGCATGACCACGACCGGCAGCGCCCTTTCCGTACGCGGCCTCGTGAGTCGCCGCGACCATGCGGTGGTCCTCGACGGCATCGATCTCGCTTTCGACGCGGGCCACGTCACCGCCATCGTCGGGCCCAACGGCGCGGGCAAGACGACCCTGCTGCGCCATCTCGCCGGCCTCGATACGCCGGCGGCCGGGCAGGTGCAGCTGCGCGGTCAGCCGCTGGCCTCGCTCGGTCCCGCCATTCGCGCCTGGAGCATCGCCTACCTTCCGCAAGCGGCTTCCGCCTACTGGCCCTTGCGCGCGCGCGACCTCGTGGCGCTCGGCCGCCTGCCGCATGGCGCCAATCTCAGCCGCCCCCTCAGGACCCAGGATGTGGAGGCGATCCAGCGCGCGCTCGAACGCGTGGACGGCGTGGGCCTTGCGGACCGGCCCATCGACACGATGTCCCAGGGCGAGCGGGCCCGCATGATGATGGCGCGGGCGCTCGCCACCGAAGCCGCGGTCTTCCTGGCCGACGAGCCGGTCGCCAGCCTCGACCCCGCTAACGCGTTGGAAGCCATGAGCATCCTGCGGGCCGAAGCCGCTCGCGGCGCCTGCGTGATCGTGGTGCTGCATGACCTGGGCCTCGCCGCCCGCTTCGCCGACCGAATCGTCGTACTGGCCAACCACAAGGTCGCCGCCGACGGTCCACCCACTGTTGCACTCGCGGCCGGCGTGATCGACGTCGCCTACGGCGTCACCTTCCGCCACGTCACCATCGACGGGATCTCCCAGCCGGTGGCCTGGGAGCGGTGAAGCGCGTCGGATCGAACTTTGCATTCTGCTGAACGATGATCTTCTCGGCGATCTGCAGCATCCGGGCTCCTCGGCTCGGCTGGCCATGACCGCCGGCCCGCACGATTCTTTGCCCCGTTCCAGCCTTTAGGTCGATCGCTTCGATCGCTACTTGCCGATGCAGAAGTCCCGGAAGATCACGTCGAGGAGTTCGTCCAGGCGCACGGTCCCGGTGATGCGCCCAAGAGCGCGCAGGGCCAGTCGAAGATCTTCCGCCGCCAGCGCGACCTCCGGTGCGTACAGCGCGCGTTCCAGCGACGCGTGGCATTCCAGCAGCGCCTCGCGATGGCGCGCGCGCGTGAGCGGCGGTGCGCCAGCTCCTTCCTGCATCGACGCTTCGGCGGACGCTTCCAGCCGAGCCAGCAACCGGGGCAGGCCGGTCCCGCTCCTGGTGGACAAAGCGACGACGCCGGGATCGTCGATCGCCACGAGATCGGCCTTGTTCGCCACCAAGATGTCCCGCTCGGGATTCCAGCGTTCGGTCGACCGGGTGATGGTCTGCATTTCCGAACGCCAGTCGCCGGAAGCGTCGAGGACCAGTACGCGCAGGTCGGCCGCCGCCGCCCGCGCGCGCGCGCGCCGCACGCCCTCCTGCTCGATCGCATCGCCTGAGTCGCGCAGGCCCGCGGTGTCGGCCAGCACCACCGGCCAGCCGCCGAGATCGAGATGCACCTCGATCACGTCGCGCGTCGTGCCGGCGGTCTCCGAGACGATCGCCGCCTCGCGCCGGGCGAGGAGGTTGAGAAGCGAGGACTTGCCCGCATTCGGTGGTCCGATGATGGCGATGGACAGGCCGTCGCGCAGCCGCTCGCCGCGACGATCTTTCAGGTGGACCGCGATCGCCTCCTGCAGGCCGGTCACGGCGACACGCACCTCGTCGGCCAGCCCCTCGGGCAGATCCTCGTCAGGAAAGTCGATCGCCGCCTCGAGATGGGCCAGTGCCCGCAAGCCCCTGCTGCGCCAGTCCTCGTAGAGCCGGTGCAGCGCGCCATCCATCTGCTGCAGCGCCTGTCGCCGCTGCGCCGCCGTCTCGGCCGCCACCAGATCGGCGATGCCCTCGGCTTCGGTGAGGTCGAGCTTGCCCTGCTCGAAGGCGCGGCGCGTGAACTCGCCCGGTTCGGCCAGGCGGCAGAAACCGAGATGGGCGAGGGCCTCCAGCGCCGCGCCCACGACGGCGCGGCCGCCGTGAAGATGCAGCTCGGCCATCGGCTCGCCGGTCTCGGTATCGGGTGCTGCGAACCAGACCACCAGCCCCTTGTCGAAGGCCTCGCCGGTCGAGGGATCCACCAGCGTGCGCAGGACCATGCGGCGCGGCGTTGGCAGAGGCTTGCGGGTGAGCTGCTCCACCGCGTTGCCCGCGCGTGGCCCGCTCAGCCGAACGACCGCGAGCGCGCCGGGATGCGCGCGCGTGGGCGTCGGCGTCCCCAGCGCGTAGATCGTGGCGTCGGTCACGTCCGCTTGGGCGCCGGTTGAGCGGGGCGCGGCGCGGGGGCGGCAGGCACCGGGCGCGCCATGACCTTGTCGGCGATCTTCTCGTACAGCGCCTCGGGAATCAGGCGCCGCTCGACCAGCTCGGTCTTGGCCTTGAAGGGCCGCGCCCGGATGATGGCGTCGGCGCGCACCTCGCCGATCCCGTCGAGCGACATGAGATCGTCGCGACTGGCGCTGTTCAGGTCGATCTGACCGGAGGCTGCAGGAGCCGCCGGCGGGGCAGGGCGCGCGCCCTGCGCATGGACGGCGCCGCTGCTCAGCAGAATCGCCATCGTCGCGAGGAAGACTTTGAACGACATGATGGCGGTCACTATCGCACGAAATCGGCCCAAGTCGGGATCGGCCGTTGCGCGAACGGCACCTTCCAGCGATCGCAGTTCGAGCGGTCGATCAGCTCCGCCGGCACCATGATCTCGGGCGGCACCGGCTGGCCGGCGAGATGCCGCAGCACGGCCTGGGTGGCAATGGCCGCAATATTGAAGGCGCTGAAATCGACGCTCGCCAGCATGGTGCCTCGCTCGATGTACCCGATCGCGGCCGGCAGGCCGTTGATCCCGACGACGGTCGCGGTCCGCCCGGCCTCCTGCAGCGCCGTCAGCGCCCCGAAGGCCATGACGTCGTTGGCCGTCCATACGCCGTCGATCTGCGGATGGGCCTGCAGCAGCTCTTCCATCGCCTTCCGGGCCGGGGCCTCCTGGAGATAGCCGATCCTCGATCCCACCAGCTCGATCCCGGGACTTTCCGCCAGCGCCCGCTTCAGCCCCTCGGTCCGGTCGCGCGCGGTGCGGGCGCCCGGCGTGCCGTCCAGCGCCACGACCTTCCCCGTACCGCCCAGACCCTGGAACAGGGCCCGGGCGATCGATTCGCCCACGCGGACATCGTCCGAGCCCACGAACGTCAGGACCGGCACGTTCATGCGGTTGATGAACACCGCCACGGGAATTCCGGCTGCGGAAATCCGCGCCACATCCTCCTCCATGGCGACGTCGTCGGTCGGGTTGAAGAGGACGGCATCCGGCCGCGACGCCAGCGCTTCGGCCACCAGCGCTTTCTGCTCGCCCACATGGTCGGGCGTGGCCGGCACATAGTGCACCGTGCGGGCACCCGCCTCGGCCGCGACACGGTCGACGGCAAGCCGGGCGGCATCATAGGCGGGATTCACACGGTTCTTGGTGAAAACCGCGAGGGTGAACGGCTGGCGCGGAGGTTCGTTCATGGGCCTACTTTAGGCCATCACCGCCCTGTAGTATCTGCCCGCCATGGCCCAGCCCTACGACGACATCCCGGACCGCCGCGCCATCGTGCGCCGCCGCACCCTCGACGCGGCCCTCGCCCATCTGGTCGAGGACCTGCCGGAAGGCAGCGAGCCGCCGCGCCCTCCGGTGCTCGCCCTGCTGCGCGATGCGCTGACCAAAGGCCGGACCGAGATCCGCCGCCGCTTCGAGGAGCCGGGCCCGCTCAAGAATGACGGGCCGGCGGTGCTGGCCGCGACCTCCTATCTGATGGACCAGATCATCCGGGTCCTGTTCGACTTCGCCGACCAGCACGCCTATCCGGCGGCCAATCCCAGCGCTGCCGAACGGCTGGGCGTGGTCGCGACCGGCGGCTATGGCCGCGGCGAGCTGGCGCCGCTGTCCGACATCGATCTCTTGTTCCTGCGCCCCTACAAGCAGACGCCGCGCGGCGAGCAGATCGTCGAGTTCATGCTCTATCTGCTGTGGGACCTCGGCCTCAAGGTCGGCCACGCGACCCGCACGGTCGAGGAGAGCCTGCGCTATGCCGAGCGCGACCAGACGATCCGCACCGCCCTGCTGGAGGCGCGCTACCTGTGGGGCGACCGCGACCTGTTCGACGAACTGCAGCGCGGCTTCGCGCAGAAGTTCTACGTCGGCGACGGCCGCGACTTCGTCGATGCCAAGCTGGCGGAACGCGACCAGCGTCATCAGCGCATGGGCGATTCGCGCTACGTCGTCGAGCCCAACGTCAAGGAAGGCAAGGGCGGGCTGCGCGACCTGCACCTGCTGTTCTGGATCGCAAAGTATCTCTACCGGGTGAGCGAGCCCGGCGAGCTGGTCGCCAAGGGCGTGCTCACCCGCGAGGAGGCGCGGCATTTCGAGCGGGCCGAGCGCTTCCTTTCAACCGTGCGCTGCCACATCCACTACCTGACGGGCCGCGCCGACGATCGCCTCTCGTTCGATCTTCAACGCGAGATCGCCACGCGACTCGGCTATCAGGACCGGCCCGGCAGCCGCGGCGTCGAGCGATTCACCAAGCACTATTATCTCCACGCCAAGACCGTTGGCGACCTGACGCGCATCTTCGTGGCCGCGCTCGAGGACAGCCGCCGTCGCAAGCCCAAGCTCGCCGCGCTGTGGCAAAGCCTGCGGCCGCGCGAGCTCGAAGGCTTCCGCCTCGACGGCGAACGTCTGGCCGTCGCGTCACCCGATTCGTTTGCCAAGGATCCGGTGGCGATCCTGCGTCTCTTCCACGTCGCACAGGAGAACGATCTCGACATCCATCCGGCGACCCTGCGCCTGATCACGCAGAACATCCGGCTGGTCGACAGGCTTCGCAACGACCCGGAAGCGAACCGGCTGTTCATGGAGATGCTGACGTCGCGCCACGATCCCGAGACGACGCTGAGGCGCCTCAACGAGGCCGGCGTGTTCGGCCGCTTCGTGCCCGATTTCGGCAGGGTGGTCGCGCAGACGCAGCACGACATGTATCACACCTACACGGTCGACGAGCACACGATCCGCGCCATCGGCATCCTCTCGAAGATCGAATCGGGCGTGCTCAAGGAAGACCATCCGCTGTCGGCCGACGTGGTGCACAAGATCCTGTCGCGGCCGGTCCTCTATCTCGCGGTGCTGCTGCACGACATCGCCAAGGGTCGCGGCGGCGATCATTCCGTCCTGGGCGCCGACGTGGCGATGCAGCTCGGACCGCGCCTCGGCCTCAGCGCTGCCGAGACCGAAACCGTGGCCTGGCTGGTACGCTATCACCTGGCCATGTCGGCCACGTCGTTCCAGCGCGACCTGATGGACCCGAAGACCATCGAAACCTTCGCGGCCCTGATCCAGTCACCCGAACGCCTGCGCCTGCTGCTGGTCCTGACCGTGTGCGACATCCGCGCGGTGGGCCCGAACGTGTGGAACAACTGGAAGGCCGCCCTGCTGCGCCAGCTCTACAATGCGACGGAGCAGGTCCTGTCGGGCGGCACACTGATGGGCGGCCGCGCCGAGCGCATCAAGCACATCCAGGCCGAGGTCGCGAAGCGACTGCCGGGCTGGAGCGACGCCGACAAGGAAGCGCATTTCGCGCGAGGCTACGCCTCCTACTGGCTGTCCTTCCCGATCGAGACGCTGGTCCGCCAGGCCGAACTGGTGCGGGGCGCCGAACGGGGCAAACAGCCGCTCGCCATCGAGCACAGGGTCGACGATGAGCGTTCGGTGACCGAGGTCACGATCTACACGCTCGACACGCATGGCCTGTTCGCCCGTCTCGCCGGCGCTATGGCGATCAGTGGCGCCAATATCGTGGACGCCAAGATCTTCACCCTGGCCAACGGCATGGCGCTCGACACGTTCTGGATCCAGGACCTCGAGGGCAAGCCGTTCGACGGGCCGCAGCGGCTGGCACGGCTGGCGGCGCGCGTGGAGCTGGCGCTTTCCAACCGTCTCGACATCCAGCGCGAGCTCGACAGCCAGCGCGGCTCGTGGCCCAAGCGCGACCGCGTGTTCACCGTCGAGCCGCGGGTGCTGATCGACAACAACGCCTCCGACGCGTTCACGGTGATAGAGGTCAACGGCCGCGACCGGCCAGGCTTCCTGCACGTCGTCACACGCGCGCTGACGCGCCTCAACCTGCAGATCGCCACCGCGCACGTCACGACCTACGGCGAGCGAGCGGTCGACGTGTTCTACGTCAAGGACCTGTTCGGCCTGAAGGTCGTGAACCAGGACAAGCTGAAGCAGATCTCCACGGCCGTCGAAAGCGCCATCCGCGACTTCGACTCGCGCTTCGACCCGGTGGCGAAGGCAGCTGAATAGCCCCTCGTTTTGCTACCCACTCTTGTCATCCTGAGCGCAGCGAAGGATCTCACGCTTGCTAAGGAGTGTGCTTTACGCAAGGTCCTTCGCTGCGCTCAGGACGACAGTTATCTGACAGGGCAGCGAAGTAAACTACCGACGTCCTTCGTCTTCACGTCCCTCGACAAATGCTCAAGATAACGCCAAAGGCCGTCACTCCGGCTTGAAGTT
>CAIYWM010000349.1 GCA_903929895.1 uncultured Alphaproteobacteria bacterium | reverse complement strand
CATAGAGCGGATCGCCCGGCAGCAGCGGCACCAGGACGATGCCGTCCGTGCCCTTGTGCACGAAATCCAGACCGTGGTCGAAAAACTGGCCGAAGAACGTCAGAATGGACGAGAAGGGCAGCGGATTCGTGTTGCCCGTGAGCGGAGACAGCCGGCCGCCGGGCGTCGACGACGGATCGTCCTGAACCTGGAGCTCGGTAAGTGCGGTCGGCTGGATGGCCGTTCCGCCGTCCTGATTGGAAACCAGATTGCTGATCTTACGCGGCGACGTGTCGACGAGGTTGACGTTGCGCTGGGCGTAGCTGGTCGGCGTCCAGTTGACGGAGAAATTCGGGTTGAGCGTCCCTTCAGCCATGAAAGGTGTCGAATCCTGGGTCAGGCGCGGGAAGACCTGGTCCGCAGCGCCCCATGTCGGGTTCAGAACATTATTGCCCACGCCCTGGACGTCGCGAATACCGAACGAGCTCAGGATGGATCCGAACGCTGCATTGCGCGGATCGTTCTCGGGAAGCAGCAGCTGGGCGAGAATGAAATCCAAGTCAGTCTGGTTCAACTTGATAGCCTTAAAACTCGCCTCTCAAAAAATTTACCTCGATCTGGCGCCTTTGCTAGCGTTTGCCTTGGCGAAGGACGAGTCCAACAAACACCAGAATGATTTCATCTATTTCCACCGTATCGGCGACCCACGACTGACCCGACACCTTGATCGGATACGTCACCAGACAGATTTCATTCCGACTGTTTTCCGCACAATGGGGGCGTCGGTGAAGGCCCGACGGTCGACTCCGGCACGAAAGAGCGGCAGGCGGTCAGGGCGGACCAAGCCGCCTCTGCATCGGCATAGCCCCTTCACCCGTTCGCGTCTCGGAGAGCGCAGGGCAAGCCGGCCCATAAGAGCTAAAAGCGCGGAAAAAGGACGTACCAGAGGCGACGAGGAAATCGTCCAACTCGAAGATGCGTTCAAGAAAGCAATTCGCCTGGCGGTCGCGGTGCGGGTTTCGGCCTGCACGGAATGGCGCTGGCATGCACAAACAAGATTTTCACCAAAATGGTGGCAATGGTGAAGCCGGATGCCTTGCGGCTCGCGCCGGCCGGATGGATATCCACGGCATGAAACCAACCCGCGCGTCCGCCTCGCGATGAAAAACAATTCCGCCGCACGCCCGTCCCTTGCCGCGAGCTTTCTCAATTTCTGCACATCGGTGTCGACCTTCTGGCGGGCGGTTACCTCGGCCGTGGTCGGCTTCGCAGCCGCGTTCCTTGCATTGTGGTTGCTGTCGGCAGCGCTGCGTCCGCAGTCGGTCGTCGTTGCCGAACTGAACCTGCCGCCACCGCTGATTCAGCAGGGCTACACACCGGAAGTCATCGTCCGTCGCATGCTGGACGATGTTAACCGGCTGCGCGACATATCCAACATCGACCGTGCGGAACTTGCCACCTTCGAGGGCGCACCCAGCACGCCGCCGCCCCATCTGCAGAGCGTCGGCGGCATTTCGCTGGGATCGATCGAGTACGTGCTGCGCGCAATCCTCGGCCACACGCCGCTGGTGGTGCAGGGCGAGATCATCGCCAAACACCGCGACCAGGGCGGGCCATTGTTCGAGGGACGACTCCGGCTCGGTGCAACCATCATCTCGGAACGCGAAGGCAAGCTCGCGACGCCGGATCTCGACAAGCTGATCCAGGATCTTGCTTTCGATCTTTACCGCCACTTCGACCCGTTGCGCGCCGCGTACGCGGCGTGGAACCTCGACGATCTGGAGGACATGCGAATCGCGCTCCGTCAACTACTGGCGTCACCGCGGCCGGAAGACCGCAAGTACGGTCTGATGCTGCGGGCCTATATCGTCGCTCCGGCGTTGGCGGAGGCAGACCTGCGCGAGGCGATCCGCATCGACCCCTCTTTCATCCATGCGCTGTCCCTGCTGTCCGGCCTCGAACGTCGCCGCGGCGCCTATGAAACGGCGATGGGCCATGCCGAGCAGGCCATCCGGATGGCCCCGGCACGCGGGCTCGGCCTCTATGCCAAAGGCCGCGTCCAGCGAAGCGAAGGTCGACTGGCCGAGGCGCTCGCCAGTCTGGAAGAAGCCTGCCGTCGCGAGCCCCGCCTCGCGACCTGCCCGAACCAGGTGGGAGAGGTCCTGCTCGAGATGAGCCTTCGCTCCGCCCCGCCCGACGCGCTGCAGCGCGCTGCCTATACCGCCTTCCTGAAGGCCGCGGAAATCGACCGATCCTACGCCGCCGCGCTGTCAAATGCGGCATGGGCCGCCGCCTCTTATGGCGACCTGCCCGAGGCGCTGCTGCTGGCGAATGCCGCCATTGACCTCGCCCCAGCCAATGCAACGCACCGCCTGCGGCAGGCGTGGATCCTCAAGCGACAGGGCGCCGACGCCGAAGCGTGGCAGGCGCTTTCCGACGCGCTGCGCCTGCAGCCCGCCGCGCTGGACGAGCCGCCGACGCCCCCTTGGGAGCGCGACATGGTGCGCGAGATCGTCAACTGGCCGGGCTATTCGGCTCGATAGCGGCGCGGAGATAGTACATGAAATCGGCTCTTCCTTTGGTGACGGCCCTTATCAACACCTACAACTACGGCCGCTATCTCCCCTTCGCGATCAACAGTGTCCTTGAACAGACCTATCCGAACCTGGAGATTGTCGTCGTCGATGACGGCTCTACCGACCATACGACCGAGATTCTGAGACAGTATGGCGGCCGGATCCGGGTCATACGCACGCACAACGGCGGGCAGGGCCACACTTTCAATATCGGCATCCCCGCAGCGAGGGGCGACCTTCTCATGCTGCTCGATGCAGACGACACATGGTTGCCGACGAAAGTAGAACGAATGGTAGAGGAAGCCCGCCGGCAGCCCGAAGCTGCGATGCTGTATCACCGCTTTCAGAACATCGACAATCAAGGAAGAGAAGCCGGCCAGCCACAGCCATTCACGCTGACCAATGGCAACTACCGCGACAAGTACCTGAGGTCGGGCGGCTCCTGGTGGAGCCCCATTACATCCGTCCTCGCCTTCCGCCCGGACCATATCAAGCGTGCACTGCCGATTCCGACCTACGCGGTCCGCGAAGGCGCCGATACTCTCCTGACGGACTTCTGCGCCGTGACGAGCCAGATCGCGTCTGTTCCTGATTGTCTCACGCTGCGCCGCCTGCACGGGGCGAATTTGTATGCGGCGGGTCGCGACGACCGTGTGTACCGGACAAGAGCAATTCGCGAGAGCGACGTCCGGCGAATCGAATGGAGAATGTTCGCGTTGCGACAGGTTCTGGAACGCGCCGGGGTTGGATTCGATATCGACCTCGAGCGCCACGAATGGCGCATGACAAACCTCTACTGGCTGGGACGCGTCCCGTTTTTCAAAGTCATGCTCGCGAGCCTTCTCACGCCGGAACACAGCCTCAAATACCGCTGGAAGCGGCTGCAATGGGTGCGGTCGAACAGGGCTCTCTATCGCTACGAATAGTGACTGGTGGCGCAGCGGCTCTTAGTTTCTTGCCGGCTACCCATGTTCAAGCCGCGTCGATACTCCCGAAGGGGCTGGCTATTCGACCAATTGACCCTGGACGCCGAGGCGAGTTGTTCCGGTGGCTGCCTTGCTCACCGATGCACGCTTCTTGACGTCGTGCTGGATACAAGGCGGGAGGTCACCGCGCCTGATGCCACGATTGCTTCCCGCCGGCCACAGGGTCAGCCCCCAGCAGTCTGCGTCTTCCGCATCGAGCCAGCGCATCTGATCAGGCCCGGTCATTTGCATGAATGCCATGAGTGTGCCGTAGGGCGCGCCGCGGGCGGCCGCCTGCTGTGCGATCATTTCGTTGCAGATCGGCATGCGCGTGCTGGCTCCGGCGCGGCTGCAGGAATGCAGCCCGAGTCGGCCCCCCTCCAGCACGACGCGCTCGACGCCCGCGAAGAAGACGATCTGGGCGCACGCCGAGGCACAGGTCGCGCCTGGGCCTACCGTTACGGCGACCCTTTCGCGGTCCAAGAGTGCCGCCATCTCAAGGGCCTCGTCGACCGCCCCGCCCGGACTATCAAGCACGATCGACCGCAGCCCGTCCCGGCCGCGATCCGCCTTGGCGAGCGCGAGCCGCAACCGTTCCGTATCACCCGCACCAATCACCCCCCGAGCGACCACAATCCGGTGTCCGTCGGCACCCGTCGTCGTCGTGATGTCCATGGCCCGGGCGGACACTCCGGCGAGCGCCATCAGAGCGGCGAGCCCTGCGGCGGCAAATCGGCGACAGATCGAAGCTACCGGCGACATGTCACGCCTCAAAGGCGCGT
>CAIYWM010000348.1 GCA_903929895.1 uncultured Alphaproteobacteria bacterium | reverse complement strand
TCGACAAGGCCGGCAGGACCGCCGCGATCCGACTGACGATGTTCGACGGAACCGAATTGAAGCCGCGCGAAGTCTTCGAGCGCGCTTCCGAGACGGTGTACGTCGTGCGCACGGGGCAGAAACAGGGCTCAGCCGTTGCCATCAGCGACCGGGAGGTGGTGACGAACTGCCATGTTCTGGACTCGAACGTGCGCGCGGTCCTGGAGCGGGACGGTCGAAAGCAGAACGCCTCGCTCACGTCGGCGAACCCGAAGACGGATCGCTGCATCCTCACCAGCGACTCTCCCCTTCCCAAATGGGTCCGGGTCCGCCCCTATGCGGACATCAAGGTCGGGGAGAGAGCCTTTTCCATCGGCGCGCCCCAGGGTCTCGAACAGACCATTGCCGAAGGCATCGTCTCGGCCAAGCGCGTGATCGACGGCGAACGCCTGCTGCAGACCTCCGCCCCCATCTCGCGCGGATCCTCCGGCGGCGGCCTGTTCGATGCCCAGGGCCAGCTCATGGGCGTTACGACCTGGATGCGCAAGGATGCCCAGAACCTGAACTTCGCCATCGCGGCCGAGGCGTTCGCCAAATAGGCGATGCCGCTAGCGCCCCCGCAACGCCGCGGCGGTCTTCTCCTCGTTTTCGACATAGCCCCGGATCGCATCGTCTCCGCTCAGCGCGCGATCGGGTTCGCGTCCGTCGCCGTGCGCGATGAGCTGCAGGCAGAACCAGCCGAGTCCGGCCTTGGCCGGGACGATTCTTTCCTCGTAGGCTTCGGCACGATCTGTCTCACCGCGCAAAAGCCTATTCGGCAGGTCGGTGTCGACGCACATCGGCCGGCCGAGCCCGATCATGTCGCACGCCCCCTCGTCCAGCGCCGCCTCCATCGCGGCGAGCGAGCGGAAGCCGCCGGTGAGCATGACCGGCACCGTCGCCGCCTGCTTGATCAACCGGGCATAGTCGAGGAAGTAGGCCTCGCGGCGAACGGTACTTTCCTTCGCGCCGCTGCCCATCATCGCGGGCTTCTCGTCGTTGCCGCCGGAGATCTCGATCAGGTCGACAGAGGCCTCGCCCAGCCACTTCACGACCATCAGGCACTCCTCGTTGGAGAAGCCGCCCTGCTGGAAGTCCGACGAGTTGAGCTTCACGGAGATGCAGAAGTCCGGCGCCGTGGCCGTTCGTACCGCGCGCACCACCTCGAGCAACAGGGCGGCACGCGACGCGATATCGCCGCCCCAGCGATCGTCGCGCCTGTTGACCAGCGGCGTCAGGAACTGGCTGAGCAGGTAACCGTGCGCGGCATGGACCTGCACACCGGTGAAGCCCGCCTCGCGCGCGATGCGCGCGACCTCGGCGAAGCGACGCGGCACGTCGGCCACCTCGTCGGCCGTCATGGCGCGCGGATGGGCGAAGGCGCTCTCGGGCAGCGCCAGCGGCACCGCCGACGGGGCGACGGGTTGCTCGCAGACGCGGCGCGGCGTCTGGCGGCCGGGATGGTTGATCTGCATCCAGAGCTGGGTGCCGTTGGCGGTGCCGGCCTGCGCGTAGGCACGCAACGCGTCGAGCCCGTCATTGCCGTCGATCACCACGTTGCCCGGCCGTTCGAGATAGCGCCGGTCGATCTGCACGTTGCCGGTGACGACCACGGCCGCACCACCCGCCGCCCATCGTCCGTAGAGCCGGACATGGCGGTCGGTCGCGCGGTTCATCGCATCGGCCAGCCCTTCGGTGAGCGGCGCCTTGCCGATGCGGTTCTTGAGAATCACGCCGTTCGGCAGGGTGAGCGGCTGGGCGATGTGGAGCGGACTGGGGGAGGACATGGCAGCGACTTTGCCAAACCCGCACGTCGCTCGCGAGCGTGTTGCAGCGCGAATCGACAAGTTTCGGCCGCCTCCAAGCGCGCGGATCCTTGATCGATATCAAGGCGTAGACCTGGCACGCGTCATATCAGGTCGTTTTACAACGTACGGTCAACATGACGGCCAAAGCTGCGCTCGGCTCCTTGTGGAATTGGCGATGGCGGCTCCTGGCCGGCGTTGGCGTGATCGCCGTGCTTGCGATTCTCGGGCCGACGCTGTTGCTCGGTCCCGTGGTCGCGGTCGAAGCGGCGACCCGTCGCGACATCGTCCAGACCGTGGTCGCGGTCGGACATATCGAATCCCGCTATCGCGTCGACATCGGGGCCCAGCTGACCGGCGTGGTCGCCAGCGTTCCCGTCGAGGAAGGCCAGGCCGTCAAGGAAGGCGACTTGCTGATCCTCCTGGACGACAAGGATCTTCATGCGGTCGTCGATCAGGCAGAAGGCGCGCTGTCCTCCGCGCAGTCGCGCTTCCGTCAGATCGAGCAAAGCACCCTGCCGACCGCGCAGGAGGCCCTCGGCCAGGCAGAAGCCAATCTGCTCAACGCCCAGAAGACCTTCGACCGCACGCACAAGCTCCAGGCGGACCATTTCGCCACCACCTCCCAGCTCGACACCGATCAGCGCGATCTCGACGTCGCGAAGACCCGCGTCCGCGCGGCACGGCTGGTGGTCGCGATCAACCAGCCCGGGGGCACGGAATACCAGTACGCCCAGAACGAGGTGGCGCGGGCCGAAGCGAACCTGCGGTCTGCCCAGGCGCGGCTGTCCTATGCGCGGATCCTGGCCCCCCGCGACGGCACCCTGATCTTCCGGGACGTGGAGCGCGGCGACCTCGTCCAGCCGGGACACATATTGATGAACCTGTCGCCGGCCGGCGAGATCCAGCTGGTGGTGCAGATCGACGAGAAGAACCTCGGCCTGATTGCCCTGGCGAACAAGGCGCTGGCATCGGCAGAGGCCTATCCGGACAAGACCTTTCCCGCCGAGGTCGTCTACGTCAGCCCCGCCGTGAACCTGCAGCGCGGGTCGATGGAGGTGAAGCTGCGCGTGGTGCCGGCCGACGCCCCCGCCTACCTGCGCGAGGACATGACCGTCTCGGTCGATATCGAGGTGGCGCGCAAGAAGGATGCCGTGGTCCTGCCGCTGCGTTTCGTGCGCGACCTCGAGGGGACGGCGCCCTGGGTGCTCAAGGTGGAAGGTGGTCACGCCCGGCGTCAGCCGGTGAAGATCGGCCTGCGCGGTGGCCGGGTGATCGAGATCGCCGACGGCCTCTCCCCGGGAGACCGCGTGGTCGGACCGGATGCCGCCGTTGCCGACGGCCAGCGGATGCGGGCGGCCGCGCATGAATAGATGGATGCCGTTCGAATGGATCGCGGCGCTCCGCTTCCTGCGCGAAGGCCGCATGCAGACGCTCTTCATCATATCGGGCGTTTCGGTGGGCATTGCCGTAATCGTCTTCATGTCGGCGTTGCTGACCGGCTTGCAGGCCAATCTCACCAAGCGGGTCCTGAGCGCCCAGGCGCACATCACGCTGCAGCCGCGCGATGAGATCGCCCGGCCGTTGAGACTGGCCGGCGATGATCTCGAGTTGGCGATCGTGCAGATGCCCCTGCAGCGCGTCCGGTCGATCGACCAGTGGCAGGCGCTCATGCGCGTGCTGCAGGACGACCCCGCCATCGTTGCGGTGTCGCCGGTCGCCGCTGGATCGGCGCTCGCCGTGCGTGGCGACGCGACCCGCGCCGTCAGCATCGCCGGCATCGAGCCCGACAGCTATTTCCGCATCGTCCGGCTGCCCGACAACATCGTGGCCGGCACGGTGCGTCTCAGCAGCCAGGACATCGTCATCGGCACCGAACTCGCCCGCTATCTCGGCATCGGCGTGGGCGACCGCCTGACGCTCACGGCGGGCGCGCGGACCAGCGGAGCGCTGACCGTCACCGGCATCTTCGATCTCGGGAACCGGCAGGTGAACGAACGCTACGTCTACGTTCCCCTGCGCACCGCCCAGAGCCTGCTCGACCTGATCGGCGGCGTGACCAGCATCGAGCTCACCATTGCCGACGTCTATGCCGCCGAGACCGTCGCGCGCCGCCTGCAGCCGATGACCGGCGTGCTGGCGGCGATGGCGCCGGCGCTGCGCGCGTCCCGCCTCGACCCGGTGGTGGCCATCCGTGGCTGACGACGTCCTGCGCCTGGAGAAGGTGCGGAAGTCCTACAATGTCGGCCGTCCGAACGAGACGGAGATCCTGCATGGCATCGACCTGACATTGGGTCGCGGAGAGTTCGCGGCCCTGATCGGACCCTCCGGCTCGGGCAAGAGCACGCTGCTGAACATCATGGGCCTGCTCGACCGGCCGACCTCGGGCAACCTGTTCGTCGAGGGACACGAAACCGGCTCGCTCGACGACCGGGCTCTCACCCGGTTGCGCGGCCGCAGCATCGGCTTCGTCTTCCAGCATCATCTCCTGATTACGGCCTTCACCGCCCTGGAGAACGTGATGATGCCCCTGCTGGTGGAACGCGGCTTCCCCGACGAGACCATGAAGAAGCGCGCCCTCGACCTGCTCACCACCCTCGGGCTGGAGCAATGGCAGCATCATCCCGCCAACGCCCTGTCGGGCGGCCAGCAGCAGCGCGTTGCCGTGGCGCGGGCGCTGGCCATGGAGCCGGCGCTGGTGCTGGCCGACGAGCCGACGGGAAACCTCGACACCAAGTCCGCCGAGGGGGTCTTCGAGATGATGCGCGAGGTCAACCGCAAGAGCGGCACCACCTTCCTGATCGTCACCCACAGCCTGGAGATCGCGCGCGGCTGCGACCGCACCATCGAACTGGTCGACGGCCAGATCGTACCGGCCGGCGCGGTTCCGGCAGCCGCCTAGAAAATCAGACGACCGTGCCGAACAGTCGGCCGATGCCGGCGGTCAGCGCCATGGCGAGCGCGCCCCAGAAGGTGACGCGAACCGTGGCGCGCCAGATATCGGCGCCGCCCGCGCGCGCGCCGATGGCACCCAGCAGCGCGAGGAAGACCAGCGAGGCCGCACTGACCGCGACCACCAGCCAGGCCGCCGGAGCGAGCACGACCATGAGCAGCGGCATGGCCGCCCCGACCGCGAAAGTCGCGGCCGACGTCAAGGCGGCCTGCAGCGGGCGGGCCGTGGTGGTGTCGGAAATCCCGAGTTCGTCGCGCGCGTGGGCCGCCAGGGCACCCTTGGCCATCAACTGCTCAGCCACCCGACGCGCCAGTTCCGGCTCGACGCCGCGCCCGATGTAGATTTCGGTCAGCTCGTCGCGTTCGAACTCGGGACTGGCCGCGAGTTCGGCTCCTTCGCGCGCGAGGTCGGCCTTCTCGGTATCGGCTTGCGAACTCACCGAGACATACTCCCCGGCCGCCATCGACATGGCGCCGGCCACGAGGCCTGCCACGCCTGCAATCAGCACGTCATCCGGAGTCGTGGCGGCCGCTGCCATGCCCACGATCAGGCTTGCCGTCGAGACGATGCCGTCGTTGGCACCCAGCACGGCCGCGCGCAGCCAGCCGATCCGTTGGACGAGATGATTCTCCCGATGCACGCGGAGCCTGGTCACGTGCCTCGCCCCGGATCGCTCTGGACGGTGAGCGGAATGATGCCGACGGACATGGTGCTGTCTCCTCAGTGAGCGGTGGCCACTCTGCCGAGGTGTCTAGGCGAAGGCCACGGCGAACTCAGGCCCTCCGCAGTGCGTACAGCGGCCGACCCGAAGCGCCCCGCCGATCTGTTCGACCAGCGCCTGCACGATCTTCATGCCAAGACCCTTGGACGCGGCCGGATCGAAGCCTTCGGGCAGCGGCGGGCCCTCGTTGCAAACCGACAGACGAAGCCCGCCCTCTGGCGGCTCCTCCAGCCGGACGGTGATGACGCCGACGCCATGCTTCGCGGCGTTGGTGATCAGCTCGTTCACGATCAGGCTGAGCGGCACCGCTGTCCTGGCCGGCAGGTTTGCGTCGCAGCCCTCGACGACGATCGTCTGCTTGCGGCGGTCCTCCGACGCGAGCATCGACCCGTACTCGACGCACAGCTCGCGAAGGAACGGCGTGAACGCCACGGTCTTCTCGCTGTCGAGCGCATGCAGCCGCCGGTGGACGCGGGCAAGAGTGGAGACGCGCTTGGCGGCCGTCGAAAGATGCTCCGCGGCTTCGGCATTGGGCTCCGACCGGCTCTGCATCGACAGCAGGCTCACGATCATCTGCAGGCCGTTCAGCAGCCGGTGATCGGCCTCCATGCTCAGGACCTCGCGATTGTGGATCAGTTCATCCTTCTGGCGCAGCAAGGCTTCGTCGCTGGCGAGCGTCTCGCGCAAGCGGGTTTCCGTGCCGCGACGTTCGTCGAGCTCTCGCTCGTAGCTGGCAACCGAGCGGGGCGCTTCCTTGCGAAGCCCGATGTTGGTCGTGAATACCTTCGAAAACAGGGATTGTTCGAATGCCATGAGGCCGACCTCCCCCGATGTGCTCCGGACGTCCGAAGCCGAGTGACTTTAGCAAGGCTGCACAATAGTGCCGGTTGATCCCCATCAACCAGGGCCCGCATTCGGCCATTGGCTGTTGCGGGGGTCCAGTACGAGGCAGCTAATCCCGCCCTTGGACAACGTCATGCTTGCGCCCATTGCAACGCGGAGTCGAGGCACAATGTCGGACATCAGACACTTGTCCGAGGGCGACATGCGACGCATTCCCCGCAACGACCGTCCTCGGAAGCGACGACTCGACATTACCGGCCGGCAAGCGCAAGTTGAATCACGGCCTTGGTGCCGATGGTGGTGCAATGCAATCGTTCATTCACCGTAAGAATCTCGAGAACTATCGAAAACAGCTCGCCGAAACGAAAGACCAGGCAACGCGCGTACAGCTCGCGTTGCTGCTGGCCGAAGAAGAAGCGAAAGAGCCAGCGGCGTCCCGGAGACGGGACGAGGAGTGACGTGGGCTCCAGTCCGCGAAGCGCGCACATGACCACAGAAACCCATCGAGAGATGACCAGCAGATGACACGGCAACAGCCGACGATGACTCCCGCAAACAGGTTGCTGGCATTGCTGCCGGCCAGGGATCGCGGGCGTCTCGAGCGGCATCTCGAGCGCATTCCCCTCACCTACCGGCAGTCGCTCTACCGCGCACGCCGGCCGCTCGACTTCGTCTACTTCATCGAAACCGGGGTCGGATCGCTCGTCAACACGATGAGCAACGGGGCAGCGGCCGAGGTCGGCACGATCGGAAACGAGGGCATGGTCGGCTTGCCGCTTTTGCTGGGCGACGACCGCGCACCGACCAGCGTCTATGTCCAGGTGCCGGGCGAGGGCCTGCGCATGGAAGCCGAGCTGTTCAGCGCCGAACTGGCGCGCAGCGCCTCGATGCGGCTTGTGATGCTGCGCTACGCGCACGCCCTGTTCAACCAGGTCGCGCAGTCGGCGGCGTGCAATCATTTCCATTCCCTTGAGCAGCGCTGCTGCCGCTGGATGCTGATGACGCACGATCGCATGAAGACCGACGAGTTCCTGCTCACCCAGGAATTCCTGGCCATGATGCTGGGTGTGCAGCGCACCGGCGTTTCGGCCGCGGCGGGAAAGCTGCAGCGGGCCGGCCTGATCGGTTACAGCCGCGGCGTCGTCAACATTCTCGACCGGCGCGGACTGCGGAAGCGGTCGTGCGAGTGCTATGGCGTCTCCAAGCGCGAGTTCGATCGCCTGCTCGGCAATCCGCCGCTTCACGCGGCGCAGGCGCGCGAGGTCAAGCCCCGCGTGCGGGGCGTCGCCGGTGTTTGACTCCAGCCTGTTGCTCATCGCGGCCCGTCACCCGCTCCGCCGGTTCTGGCAGAGCGCGCGCCACTTCTGGCAAGGCCCGACGGCCCGGCTCGCCTGGGGCCTGATCGCCGCGCTGGTCGTGATCACTGTGCTGCAGTTGCTGATCCAGTACCGCCTCAACGTCTGGAATCGCGACTTCTTCAATGCGCTCGAATTCCGCGACGGCGCCGAGATCTGGCACCAGACGCATCTTCTCGCGCTGTTCGCCGCGCTCAGCATCGGCCTTGCCGTGACTGCCGTGTGGGGCCGCATGACCTTTCAGCGCTCGTGGCGGGCCTGGGTCAGCCGGCACCTGATCGACTCCTGGCTGGGCGGTGGCCACTACCTTCACATCGAACTGGGAAACGGCGAGCACCAGAATGCGGAGTACCGGATCACCGAGGATGCGCGGCTGGCGACCGATGCGCCGATCGACCTCGTCGTCGGTCTGCTCGCAGCGGTGCTGACGGCCGGGACGTTCGTGGTCGTGCTGTGGCATGTCGGCGGCGCGCTGGACGCCACGGTCCTGGGGGTGAGCTTCACCATCCCCGGGTACCTGGTCGTTGCCGCCGTAGCCTATGCGATCCTGACCACGGGCACGCTGATGATCATCGGCCGCCACATGATCGGGGTCATCGAATCCAAGAACCAGGCCGAGGCGGAACTGAAATATGCCTTAGCCCACCTGCGCGAACGTGCGACCGGGCGCATGTCTCCGAGCGATGTCCAGGGCGCGGCGTCGGAGGTCGGTTCGGCATTGAGCGACGTCCTGCGCCAATGGCATTAGCTGGCCTGGCAGTACATGCGCACCACCTACATCTCCCATGGCAACACCCTGCTGGCGCCCCTGGTCGGCCTGATCCTGTGCGTCCCCCACTATGTGCAGGGCACGATGCTGCTGGGGGATGTGACCCAGGCGGCGGCAGCCTTCCTCGCCGTCCAGGGTGCCTTCAACTGGCTGATCGACAACTTCCCGCGACTCGCCGAGTGCCTTTCATCGGCCAATCGGGTCGGCAACCTGCTCCTGGCCTTCGATCAGCTCGAGGCGGCGGAGACGGCGCCGGCCATGGCGGCCGACAGCCACAGGAAAGGTCCCTCGCTTCGCCCGTAGCGACACGCTAAGAGCGGTCGCATGATCCGCCGCCTCTACGACTGGGTGATCCGCCTCGCCCAACACAAGAACGCCATCCCCGCCATGGGTGTGGTCTCCTTCATGGAGAGTTCGTTCTTCCCCATCCCGCCGGACGTGATGCTGGTACCGATGGTGCTGGCCAACCGCGACAAGGCGTTCAAGATCGCCCTGGTCTGCACCGTCTGCTCGGTGCTGGGCGGGCTGTTCGGCTACGCCATCGGCTACTTCTTCTTCGAGACGCTCGGCGCCTGGGTGGTGAAGACCTATGGGCTGCAGGCCGGCCTCGCCGCCTTCCGCGCGGGGTTTGAGCAGTACGGGACCTGGATCATTCTGATCAAGGGCCTGACGCCGATCCCCTACAAGCTGGTGACGATTGCTTCAGGGGCCGCGCATTTCGACCTGTTCACGTTCGTGTGGGCGTCCATCTTGACGCGTGGCCTGCGGTTCTTCCTCGTGGCAGCCTTGCTCTGGAAGTTCGGCGAGCCGATCCGGGCGTTCATCGAGAAGCGCCTCACCCTGCTCACCTGGATCTTCCTGTTCGCCCTGATCGGGGGCTTCGTCGTCGTTCGCTTTCTCTTCTAGGACTGCTCCATGGCTGCCACGCAGCGCCTCCCCATTCCCAGCCAGCTCGGCCTCATCGCCCTGCTTGGCAGCGGCGTGATGATCGGCGGCGCCCTGTTCTTCCAGTATGTGATGGGCTTCGCGCCCTGCGAGATGTGCCACTGGCAGCGCTGGCCGCACATCGTGGCGCTGGTCGCGGGCTTCGCCGCCTTCGCCTCGTCGAGCCGCCCCCGGCTCGCCACGACGTTCGTGGTGATCGCCATCGCCGCCATCGCCGTCAGCTCGGCGATCGGGATCTTCCATGCCGGCGTCGAGTATCGCTGGTGGGCGGGCCCGCAATCCTGCACCGGTACGGTGCCGACGGGCCTCTCGCCGGAGCAGCTGAAGAAGTACCTGTTCGGCGCCAAGATGGTGCGCTGCGACGCGATCGTGTGGTCGCTGCTGGGGATCTCGATGGCCGGCTGGAACGCGATCCTGTCGGCGATCCTGGCGACCGGTCTCGCCTCTTCCCTCTCACGGATGGCCAGAACATGAAGACCGCCGACAACCGCAACCCCGGCGATCCCGATGCCCGCGAGGTGGTCGAGCGCACGATCCGCGTCGACCAGGCCGGCGAATTCGGCGCCGTGCGCATCTACCAGGGCCAGCTGGCGGCACTGCGCTGGACCGGCCGCGCCAACAGCGAGACCGGCCGCCGCATCCAGCACATGGCGGCCCAGGAGCGCGAGCACAACAAGGTGTTCGACCGCCTGATGGTGGAGCGGCGCGTGCGGCCGACCGTCCTGTCGCCGCTGTGGAACGTGGCGGGCTTCGCGCTGGGCGCCGCCACCGCGCTGATGGGCGACAAGGCGGCGATGGCCTGCACCGTCGCCGTCGAGGAGACGATCGAGGAGCACTACGCCCACCAGGCCGCGGCGCTGGGCGACGACGAGGCGGACCTGCGCACGACCGTCGAGAAGTTCCGCGCCGAGGAGATCGAGCATCGCGACACCGCGCTGGCCGCCGGCGCCGAACAGGCGCCCGCCTATGAGGCGCTGTCGGCGGTGATCAAGACCGGCTCGCGACTCGCGATCTGGCTGTCGACGCGGATCTAGCGCCGCGAAAAGAGGTCCTTCGACTGCGCCACCCTGCGGGCGGCTCCGCTCAGAGTCTGACTCGAAATGAATTTAATCGGTTCAAGCACTTACCTCATCCTGAGGAGCGCTGCGAAGCGGCGCGTCTCGAAGGATGGGCAACAGCCAAGGTGCGCGTTCCCACCCTTCGAGACGCATCGCTGCGCGATGCTCCTCAGGGTGAGGTTATAGGGCTGGTTCTTAGCCTGTTGTTTTAGCTGCTTTCATTTCCGGCCAGCCTCTCATGACGACGAACTATTCTTACCCGTAGTCTTGAGCGGAGCGCCGAAGGCGCGCAGTCGAAGGACCTCTTTTCGTCGGTGTTGGCGACGACGAAGCCGATCAGTTCTGATCCAGCTCGGAATCCCAATAGAGAAAGTCGCGCCAGCTCTCGTGCAGGTAGCCCGGCGGGAACGCCCGCCCGTGTTCCTGCAGCACCTGGGTCGAGGGCTCGACGGGCGCACAGCGCAGCACCAGGCCGCTCTCCCTGAGCAGCATGTTGCCCTTCTGCAGGTTGCAGGGGCTGCAGGCGGTGACGACGTTCTGCCAACTCGTGCGGCCGCCGCGCGACTTCGGGATCACGTGGTCGAAGGTGAGTTCGTTGGTCGCGAAGTCGCCGTTGCAGTACTGGCAGGTGAAGCGGTCGCGCAGGAACACGTTGAAGCGCGTGAAGGCCGGACGCCGGGCCGCCGGCACGTATTCCTTGAGCGCGATGACGCTGGGCAGCCGCATCTCGAAGGTCGGGCTGTGAATCTTGCGGTCATACTCGGAGACCACGCTGACCCGGTCGAGGAACACCGCCTTGACGGCATCCTGCCACGACCAGACGGACAGGGGAAAATACGACAAAGGCCGAAAATCGGCGTTGAGCACCAGCGCGTGGCAGGACTCAAGGCCGGGCGTCACGGCTAGGCCCGCCGCCGCAGAGTGGGACTACTCGGAAAGTCGATCCGGTCCAACATGCTGGACATAGTGGCCGGACTCCCGGCGAAACACAATATCCGGGAGCGACCGTCACCGACATGTCATGGGAGTCCGGGTCCTAGCGGCTGAGACGCTCCCGGGCCCCGGCTTCCGATCCGAGGGTAGCGGCGGCGGTCGCGAGCGCCACCACCGAGAGCACCATGACAGCGGCGTAACCGCCCGTGAGGTCATGCAGCACGCCGCCGATCCAGGCACCGAGAAAGCCGCCCAGCCCCATGCCGATGGCGATCAGCCCGTAGATGCGGCCGAAATGCGCGCCGCGATAGCGCAGGGTGGCCAGGGTCGAGATCATCGGCCCGCGCGAGCCCATGCTGCCGCCGAACAGCAGCACGAAAGTCCACAGCCAGAAATCGTCGCCCGGCCCGCGCACCATCGCCAGCGCCCCGACGCCGGCGATCGAGCAGGCATAGGCCAGGATCGCCGCCAGCCGGCGGCCGCCGCGATCGGCCAGCCACGAGAAGCCGATCATGCCGAGCGGCGTCAGGAAGCCCGCGACCGCCATCGCACGCGCCGCGTACGAGCCGTCCATCCCGCGCTCCAGCAGATAGACCATGGTCTGCGGCATCAGCGCGAAGATGCCGATCGAGGTCAGCGCGAACGACGAGGTCAGCGCCCAGAACGGCCAGTCGCGCAACGCCTCGCCCACCGTGACGCCAGGCGCCGCCGTCTCGCGCAGCTTCGCGATGCCCGGCGCGCCGCGCTCGATCTTCTTCCACGGCAGCACCAGCAGCAGCGGGATGAAGATCGCGCCCACGCCGGAGAAGACGAGATAGGCGTGGCGCCAGCCATCGGTCTCGATGAGGTACTGCGCCGCCGGAAAGGTCGCCATCGCGCCGACGCCGGAGGCCGACCAGCAAACGGCGAGCGGCACGCCGAGCTGATTGGCGGGGAACCAGCGGCCGATCAGCGACGAGGACAGGATTCCGGAGAGCGACGCCGCGCCGAACCCCATCATGAGTCCGAGCGACAGATAGAGGTGCCAGAGATGGCTGGCCTGCGAGGCGACCGCGGTGCTGGCCGCTGCCGCGACCACGCCGACCACCGTGAGGGCGCGCAGGCCGAAACGGTCGAGGATCCAGCCGGTGATCGGCGCGGCGGTGCCGCCGACCAGCAGCGCGAAGCTGTAGATCAGCGTGACCGAGCCGCGATTGGCGTCGAAGGCGTGCTCAAGCGCCGGCACGAAGACGAGGAAGGTGTCGCTGATCGAGCGACTGGCCACGCCGAGCGCAAAACACAGCGCCACGAGCGCCCACGGCAAAGCCGATCCCATCGATTCACCCTCGACGAGCGCGAGCGGCGATGCAAGCTGACAGACGGCCCGGCAGGCTTGCATTCTCCGCATGCGCGCGGCAGCTTCGGCGCCCGGTTTTCACGCTGCGAGGGCCACGGTGGACGACACTCTCATCATCAGGGCCGGCTTCAACGGCCCGCGCCTCTCGGGCAATGGCGGCTATGTCGCGGGCCTGCTGGCCGAGCGCTACAGCAGCGCCTTCGGCGGGGACGGTACCGTCGAGATCACCCTGCGCGCGCCGATTCCGATCGAGACCTCGATAACCCCCGTGCGCGAAGAGGCGGCGATGACGCTGCGCG
>CAIYWM010000347.1 GCA_903929895.1 uncultured Alphaproteobacteria bacterium | reverse complement strand
TGCCCGCAAGGGCGCGCGCAGGTCGGCGGCATCCTCCTGGCCCAGGCACATATAGAGCGTGCCGGTGCAGGTGAGCCGCACGCGATTGCAGCTTTCGCAGAAATTGTGGGTGAGCGGCGTGATGAAGCCCAGGCGCCCGCCGGTCTCCTCGACCCGGAAGTAGCGCGCCGGTCCGCCGGTCCGATAGTCCGTCTCTGTGAGCGTGAAGTGCCGGGCGATCTCGGTGCGCGCCAGCGACAGCGGCAGGTACTGGTCGAGCCGCGCCGCGTCGCCGATCTCGCCCATGGGCATGACCTCGATCAGGACCAGGTCCATGCCGCGGCCGTGGCTCCAGCGGATCATCTCCTCGAATTCGCCGTCGTTGACGCCGCGCAGCGCCACCGCGTTGATCTTGATCGCCAGCCCGGCGCGCTGGGCGGCATCGAGGCCGCGCATCACCTGGTCGAGGTCGCCCCAGCGCGTGAGCTGGCGGAACTTGTCGGGATCGAGCGTGTCCATCGACACGTTCACCCGGCGCACGCCGATGTCGGCCAGTTCCTGGGCGTACTTGGCGAGCTGGCTGCCGTTGGTCGTGAGGGTGAGCTCTTCCAGGGCGCCGCTATCGAGGTGTTTTCCGAGGCCGCGGAAAAGCGACATCACGTTCTTGCGCACCAGCGGCTCGCCGCCGGTCAGGCGCAGCTTCTTGACGCCTCTCCGGACGAAGGCCGTGCACAGGCGCTCAAGCTCCTCGAGCGATAGCACCTCCGCCTTGGGCAGGAAGGTCATGTCCTCGGCCATGCAGTAGACGCAGCGGAAGTCGCAGCGATCCGTGACGGAGACGCGGAGGTAGGAGATGTGGCGGCCGAACGGGTCGATCATGGCTCTTCGGTTACGATGACGCTGGGATAATGGGCATGCGACATACCCCCTGCAAGAGGCGATTCCGGCCCCGATTTCGTCAGCAGGCGCAGGAGGTTGTCGACCGTGTCGGCCTCGGCGGCCGGCTTGTCGGTCCGGATGCGGTTGATGCGCGGGAAGCGCATCGCCACCCCGGATTTGTGGCGGGTCGAGCGGGCGATGCCGTCGAAGGCGATCTCCAGGACCAGCTTCTGCTCGACTTCGCGGACCGGGCCGTAGCGGTTGGTCGTGTGGTCGCGCACCCATTTGTCCAGCCAGCGCAGCTCCTCATCGGTGAAGCCGAAATAGGCCTTGCCGACGGGGGCCAGCTCACGGCCGCCCGCTGCGCCGTCGCGCCAGCACCCGAAGGTGAAGTCGGAGTAGAAGGAACTGCGCTTGCCGTGGCCGCGCTGGGCGTACATCAGCACGCAGTCCGCGAGCATGGGGTCGCGCTTCCACTTGAACCACGGGCCCTTGGGCCGGCCGGACAGATAGGCGCTGTCGCCGCGCTTCAGCATCAGCCCCTCGATGCCGTCGGCCCGCATCTCCTCGCGCTTGGCCGCAAGCTCCGCCCAGTCGGCGAAGGTCACCAGCGGCGAAAGATCGAAGCGCGGCCGCTCCTTCCGCGCGATCCAGGCTTCGAGGCGGAGGCGGCGCTCGTCGAACGGGAGGCCGCGCAGGTCCTCGCCCTCCAGCCACAGCACGTCGTAGAGGCGCACATGGGCGGGGTGCTCCTTCAGCATCTTCGGGGTCACCGTCTTGCGGTTCAGCCGTTGCTGCAGATCGTTGAAGGGCGCCACCGCCGTCTCGCGGCGCACCAGCAGCTCGCCGTCGAACACGCCCTCGAAATCGATCGCCTCGATGATGTCGGGAAAGGCCCCGGACACATCCTCGCCAGCGCGGCTGTAAAGTCGCTTCAGGCCGCCCGAGGTCGCGACCTGTACGCGGATGCCGTCCCATTTCCACTCGGCGCGGAAGTGCGTCGGATCGAGCGCATCGAGTTCGGCACGGTCGATGGGATTGGCCAGCATGGCCGGCAGGAAGGCAGCCCCGGCGTTGGACTGCGGTCGCGGCGCGCCCTGCAGGAGCCAGTCGAACAGCGGCCGGTAGGGCGCTTCCAGCCCATGCCAGACCTCCTCGACCGCATCGACCGGCTGGCTGCCGATGTTGGCAACCGCCTGCTTGGCGAGGCGCGCCGAGACGCCGACCCGCAGCGCGCCCGTGAGAAGTTTCAGGAGGGCCCAGCGGCCGGTCGAATCGAGCGCGTCGAGCCAGCGTTTCAGGATCGCCGGCGTCTGCGTGCGCGTGGCTCGCTGCAGCGTCTCGACCACCTCGCCGAGCGTCGGGGGCGGACCGGCGGCGGGATCGGTCTCCCAGATCAGCGCCAGCGTTTCCGCGAGGTCGCCGACATAGTCGTAGGAGAGGGCAAACAGCTCCTCGCCGATCTTCTCCTGGCCGAAGCCACGCAGCAGGGCGGGTTTGGCCGAGGAAAAGTCGAGCCCGCCGGTCAGCGCCGCCAACGCCCAGCCGCGATCGGGATCGGGAGTCTCGCGCAGGTAGGTCTCGATCAGCCGCAGCTTGGCGTTTCGGGCCGGCTGGAAGGAGAGGGAGTCGAGAAGGCGGGCGAAGGCCTGCACGGTTCAGGACTCCTCGTCCTCGCGGCCGGCCAGGTGCAGCGCCTCGGCATCGATGCCGATCCCGCGCGCATAATGGACCAGCGCCTCCTCGCGGCCGTGCGTCACCCAGACCCTGGGCGCGCCGACATCCTTCAGGGTCTGCGTCAGTTCCGGCCAGTCGGCATGATCGGAGATCACCAGCGGCAGCTCCGCCCCGCGTTGCCGCGCGCGGGCACGCACGTTCATCCAGCCCGAGCACACGGCGGCAATCGGATCGGCGAAGCGCCGCGACCAACGGTCGGCGAGGGTCGAGGGCGGGCAGAGCACGATGGCGCCCTTGAAGGTCTCGAGGATCGCCTCGGAGACGGGCGCCACGTCGCCGAGATCGACGCCGTGTTCCTGGTAGAGCTTGCACAGGGACATCAGCCCGCCATGCAGCCAGATGCGCTCGTGGTAGCCGGCCTCGCGCAGCAGGCGGATGACCCTCTGGCACTTGCCGAGCGCATAGACGCCCACCAGATGAGTGCGCTCGGGAAAGGTCGCGACGGAGCGCAGCAGCTTGTCGATCTCGCCGGCGTCGGAGGGATGATGGAAGACCGGCAGCGCGAAGGTCGCCTCGGTGATGAACACGTCGCACGGTACGGGCTCGAATGGCGGGCAGGTCGGGTCCGGCCGGCGCTTGTAGTCACCCGACACGACGATGCGCTGGCCCCTGTATGCCAGCACGGCCTGCGCCGACCCGAGAATGTGACCGGCCGGCGCGAAGCCGACATCGACGTCGCCGATCCGCACGCTCTCGCCGTATTTCAGCGCCTGCTGCTCGGTGTCGGGCATGTCCTGGAAGCGCGTGCGCATGATCGCCAGCGTTTCGGGCGTCGCGAGCGCCTTGCGATGGCCCGGCCGCGCATGGTCACCGTGCCCGTGCGTGATCACCGCGCGCGGCACGGCAAAGGCCGGATCGATGTAGAAATCGCCCGGTTCGCAATAGAGGCCGCGCGGCGTCGGATAGAGCCACGTACGGGGATTCAGGGTTTCCGTTGCCGTCGTGATTGCCATGGCTCCTGATGCATCCTACCCCATGAATATGGGGCTTCCCGACCTGTTTGCACGCTGGTTCGAGAGTCGCGGCTGGGCGCCGCGGCCGCACCAACTCGCGCTGGTCGAGCTGGCGCGACAGGGCAAAAGCGCGCTGCTGATCGCGCCGACCGGTGGCGGCAAGACGCTGGCGGGCTTCCTTCCGTCCCTGATCGAACTCACGGAGCGGCGGCAAGCCGGCCAGGACCTCGCCTACAAGAAGGGGCAGGGGGAGCTGCACACGCTCTACATCTCGCCGCTCAAGGCGCTGGCGACCGACATCCGCCGCAACCTCGAACAGCCGCTTGCCGAGATGCAGCTGCCGGTGCGGGCGGAGAGCCGGACCGGCGATACGCCCCAGAGCCGCCGCCTGCGCCAGCGCGAGCGGCCGCCCGACCTGCTGATGACCACGCCGGAGTCGCTGGCGCTGCTGCTCTCCTATCTCGATGCGGCGAAGTTCTTTGCGAGCCTCAAATGCGTGATCATCGACGAGCTGCACGCCTTCGCGACCAGCAAGCGCGGCCATCACCTGGCGCTCTGCCTGTCGCGGCTGGCGACGCTTGCCCCGCAGGCGCGGTTCGTCGGCCTGTCGGCCACCGTCGCCGATCCGCCGGAACTCGCCGGGTTCCTGAACCTGCGCGACGAGCCGGTGGAGATCGTGATGGGCGAGCCCGGCGCGCCGCCGGTCGTCTCGATCATCGATGCCCACGAGCGGCTGCCGTGGGGCGGCCACATGGGGCGGCATGCGGTGCCCGAGATCTACAACATCATCCGGCAGCACAAGACCTCGATCATCTTCGTCAATACGCGGGCGCAGGCGGAGCTGGCCTTCGACGCGCTGTGGCGGATCAACGACGACAATCTGTCGATCGGCCTGCATCACGGGTCGCTGGCCGTCGAGCAGCGCCGCAAGGTCGAGGCGGCGATGGCGGCGGGCAAGCTGCGCGCGGTGGTCGCGACCTCGTCGCTCGATCTCGGCATCGACTGGGGCGACGTCGATCTCGTCATCCAGATGGGCGCGCCCAAGGGCGTCAGCCGCCTGATGCAGCGGATCGGGCGCGCCAACCACCGGCTCGACGAGCCCAGCCGCGCCATGATCGCGCCGGCCAATCGCTTCGAGGTTCTGGAATCGCTGGCGGCACTGGAAGCGATCGAGGCGCGTGAACTCGACGGCGATCCGCCGCGGCCGCCCTGCCTCGACGTGCTGGCCCAGCACATCGTGGGCTCCGCCTGTGCCCAGCCGATCGACCGCGAGGCCTTCTTCGCCGAGGTGCGGCGCGCGCAGCCCTATCGCGACCTGCCACGCCAGGATTTCGACGACACGTTCGACTTCGTCGCGACCGGCGGCTACGCGCTGGCCGCCTACGATCGCTGGCACCGGCTGAAGCAGCTTCCCGACGGGCGCTGGATGCTGGCCTCGCCGCTGGTGGCCAAGCAGTTCCGCATGAATGTCGGCACCATCGTCGAGCTGCCGCTGATGAAGGTGCGGCTGCGGCGCGGCGCGGTGCTGGGCGAGGTCGAGGAGGGTTTCGTGCAGGGGTTGGTGCCGGGCGACACGTTCGTGTTCGCGGGCCGCCTGCTGCGCTTCGAAGGCGTGAAGGAGCTGTCGGCGATCTGTTCGCCAGCGTTCAGTGGCGATCCCAAGGTGCCGGCCTATGGCGGTGGCCGGCTGCCGCTTTCGACGTTCCTCGCGGCAAGGGTGCGCGGCATCCTGCAGGATCCGCTGAAGCATCCCAAGCTGCCGGCCGAGGTGCAGGAGTGGCTCCGCATCCAGGTCTTCCGTTCGATGCTGCCGCCGGCCGACAAGCTGCTGGTCGAGGGTTTTCCGCGCGGCGGCAAGCAGTTCCTGGTCGCCTATTGCTTCGAGGGCCGCAATGCGCACCAGACCCTGGGCATGCTGTTGACGCGGCGCATGGAGCGCATGGGACTGCGGCCGCTGGGCTTCGTCGCCACCGACTATGTGCTGGGCCTGTGGGGCTTGCGGCCGGCTTCGCCGAAGCAGCTCGACGAGCTGTTCGACGAGGACATGCTGGGCGACGATCTTGAAGCATGGATGGACGAATCGAGCATGCTGCGGCGCTCGTTCCGCAACGTCGCGGTGATCGCCGGCCTGATCGAGCGTCGCTTTCCCGGCGAGGAGAAGTCGCGCCGCCAGGTAACGTTCAGCTCCGACCTGATCTACGACACGCTGCGCCAGCACGAGCCAAACCACATCCTGCTGCGCGCCACGCGCCAGGACGCGGCCTGGCAGCTCGCCGACCTCAAGCGGCTGGGCGACCTGCTGAAGCGCGCCAAGGGCCGCATCGTCTATCGCCGGCTCGACCGCATCTCGCCGCTGGCCGTACCGGTGCT
>CAIYWM010000346.1 GCA_903929895.1 uncultured Alphaproteobacteria bacterium | reverse complement strand
GCTTGATCTCGAAATCGACGTCGCGCAGGGCCCAGAATTCCTCGACCTCGTCGCCTTCGACGACAGCGCGGCCGCGCACCATGTCGGCGCCGCGGCGCAGGATGCCTCGCGCGCTGCGCATCAGCGCTTCGCCCAGGATCGCCGAATACTCGACCTTGTGTCCGATGATGAACTTCTTGCCGAGCTTCTCGGCACGGATGACGACGTCGGACATGCTCAGATGAGGTCTGCGAAGCCGCGTTCGGTGCGGCGGAACGTATGGATACCGAGCCAGAGCATGCCGGCGGCAACGAGCATGCTGACGGCGAAGCCCGGCAGGTAGAGGGGGCTGTCGCCGCCCAGGATGGCCCAGCGGAAGCCGTCGATCACGCCCACCATCGGGTTCAAGCTGTAGAGGAGCTGCCATTCCGGTGGCACGACCTTAGCCGAGAATCCGACCGGCGAGACGTAGAGGCCGATCTGGATGACGAACGGGATGATGAAGCGGAAGTCGCGGTACTTCACGATCATCGCGGCCGCCCACAGCGCCGGCCCGATGGCCACCAGCACGGCCAGAACGACGAAGAGAGGCAGCATCAGGATGTGCCAGTCCGGCATGACGCCATACCACGCCATGACACCGACCAGGATGACAAGGCTCACGCCGAAGTCGATGAGGCCCACCATCACGGTGGCGAAGGGAATGACGATGCGCGGGAAGTAGACTTTGCTTACGAGCTGTGAGTTCGTGATGACGCTGTTCGACGCGTCGCTCAGGATCGACGAAGCGAGCGTCCACGGCAGCAGGCCGGCGAAGACCAGCACCGCATAGGGTGCGTCGCCTTCGGTCGGCAGCCTGGCGAGCTTGCCGAATACGACCGTGAAGACGACCATGGTGACGAACGGCCTGACGAACGCCCAGGCGAGACCGATCACCGTCTGCTTGTAGCGCACCGCGACGTCGCGCCAGGCGAGGATGAAGAAGAGCTCCCGGTATCGCCATATGTCGCCCCAATACTGGCGGTCGGCGCGTCCGGCCTCGAGGATGAGCCGCTTCGAAGGGCGATCGCTGGATATCATAGGCCGGAAGTCATACGACGCGACTGGGCACCTAGGCGAGCATAGAGTGCCCGCCCGGCGGCGATAAAATGCGACCGTCGATAGGGTTCGATGGCCGCCGGATCGGCTTTGCCTTCCGCCAACTGCTGCTCGATCGCCGCAGCCAGCGAGGCGCGGTCGGCCGGATCGACGATCACACCGACACGCTCGTCGGGAATGGCGTCGGCCGTGCCGCCGCCCTTGCCGCCGACGACCCGCAAACCGCAGGCGGCCGCCTCGAGATAGACGATGCCAAAGCCCTCCTCCGTGCTCGGCATCACGTAAAGGTCGGCCAACCGGTAGAGATCCGGGAGTTCCGCGTCGGGCACGAACCCCAGAAACCGCACGGCGCCCGGCGCCAACTCGGCAGCGACCGCTTCGAGACGCTGCCTGTCGTCACCGTCCCCTGCCACGACATGGACGAGATCGGGGAACTTCCGCCGCAAGCCTGCGAGGACGGAGAAGACCGGTTCGTGGCCCTTGTAGCGCTCATTCGAGGCGAGCCGGCCGACCGTGAGGAGGATGGGCCCGGCGCCGAGCTTCAGCCTGTCGCGCAGCTCCGCGGGCGCCGGGCCCGGCGTGAAGACATCCTGCACCGTGTCCGGCAGAACGCGTACGCGCTCCGACGGCAGGTCGACCCAGGCAAGCAGGATCCGGCGCGTCTCGCGGCTGACCGTCGTCACCAGGTCGGCATTGCCGATCAACCACCGCACGAGGCCGCGGCGGTCCTGCCAGACGTCGGTACCGTGTGCCTGAACCCAGTACCGCGCACCGAACAGCCGGGCTAGCAGGAAGCCCAGCGGCGCCATGAACACGTGACCGCAGAACACGGTATCGATGGGCCGGAAACGCCAGGCTGCGACGATCGCCGCCAGCGAGAAGCCCAGCCGGCCGAAGATCGACGGGTTCTGGCGCACGCCGGCCGGAAGCACCATCCCGCTGGCATCGCCATGGCGCGGCAGGATCAGGATTTCCGTGCTGCCGTCGGCCAGCGCATCGAACAGATCCTGATTGTAGCGCGCGATGCCCCCACGCGCGCCGTAACAGTCGCTGACGAGAGCGAGGATGCGAGCCCCCATGGCGTCGCTTAGGCCGCCGCCGGACCGGTCCAGCCGGCACGCCAGACGTTGAGGGCCCACGCCCGCGAGGCCGCGGAAAGGTCGATCCCCGGCTGCCGGGGTACGCCGGCCGCGTCCCGCAGCCAGCGACCGTGCGGGGTCGAGAAGCCGGTCTTGCGCCGGTGACGGACACTGTCCGGCAGCGGCGGATCCGGCACCGCGGCCAGCGCATCCTTCGCATTCATGCCGGCCAGCACGGGTCCGGGCGGGAGGGCCGCGAGGAAGAATGCGTCGACGAATGGCACCCGGATCTCGACGCCATGCGCCATGCCCGCCCAGTCGGCATCGCGGAGCAGCTGGTTGCGCATGTAGAGCGACGTCTCCAGCGCCGCCACGCGGTCGAAATCCCCGAGCGACCGGCCGGCCTGGAGGGCGGCGGCGATCCGACTGAGGGGCGCCAGGCGGCGCACCCCCTCCCGAACCAGCGCCGGATCGAGCAGCTGCTCGAGCTCCCATGGCATGTAGATGCCTCGCCGCAGGAGATAGGCGCCTGCCCAGGTGCCGCCATACTGCAGCACGCCGGCCGTCTTCGGATGCAGGCGAAGTCCGGCGGCCGCGGCGCTCGAAAGACCCCATCGTGCCAATGCCCCGAGGCCGGGCAACCACGAGACCGCCCGCAGCCAGTGCACGCTGCGCGGCACGTCGGTGAAGGACGGATACCCGCCGAAGCACTCGTCGGCGCCCAGCCCGCTCAACGCCACCTTGATGCCTGCCTCTCGCGCGGCCTTGGCGACGAACCAGGTGTTGATGCCATCGATCGTCGGAAGGTCCATCGCATCCATCATCGCCGGCAAGTCGCGCTCGAACTCGGCGCGATCGACGGTGCGCACGATGTGACGCGCGCCGTAACGCGCCGCGACCTCGGCAGCCAGCGGCGCCTCGTCGAGCGCCAGGCCCTCGAATTCCTGGAAGCCCAACGTCACCGCGGTGATGTCGCGCACGCCCAGACCGGCCATCGTTCCCAACAAGGCACCGGAATCGATTCCTGCGGAGAGGAACACTGCGACCGGAACATCCGCCACGAGATGATGGCGAACGGAGTCCCGGACCGCCTCGGCGACGCGCGTGCGGGAATCTCCTGCGGCTGCCGACGGGGTCGCGCGCTCCGACAGGGCCGCCGCCACGTCATAGTAGCGCTGCGGAATGCCGGGTCCGGTGGCATCGACGGTGAGCATCGTCCCGGCCGGCAGCGACTGGATGCTGCGCCAGACCGTGAAGGGCTCGGGCACGCTGCCGAAGAGATGGAACCCCACGATCCCGGCTGGATCCGGGTCGCGCGATACCGCGCCGCCCGCCAGCAGCGCCTTGGCCTGCGAGGCGAAGCGCAGGGTCCAGCCGTCGTCGGCCCAGTAGAGCGGCTTGATGCCGAGCGGATCGCGTGCCAGCAGCAGCGTCCGCCTGTCCGCGTCCCACAGGCCGAAGGCGAACATGCCACGCAGCCGGCTGACCATGGCGGCGCCATACTCCGCATAAAGCTGCAGCAGGACCTCGGTATCGGATTCGCTGCGAAAGACGCGTCCCCTGCCCTGAAGTTCGGCCCGCAGTTCGCGGTAATTGTAGATCTCGCCGTTGAACGTAATCGTCAGTCGCCCGTCGCTCGCATGCATGGGCTGCGCGCCGCCCTCGGACAGGTCGATGATGGCAAGCCGGACATGGCCGAAGCCGGTGCGGCCTTCCTCGTTCACCCACAGGCCGTTGCCGTCCGGCCCGCGCGCAACCATGCGCTCGTTCATCCGAACCAGCTCGCCGCGGTCGACCCGGGGCGCAACGTCGAGATAGGCGTGAATGCCTGCTATGCCGCACATGATTTGCGCCGCAACCTAGCGCGCGCCGGTGCCGCGGAACACCACCGCGAAGGTCCTGAGGAAGATCACCATGTCGAGCCACAGCGAGCAGTGCTTGAGATAATAAAGGTCGTATTCGAGCTTCGAGCGCATCGCGTCGGCTTCGTGTGCATAGCCCTGGTTGATCTGCGCCCAGCCGGTCACGCCCGGCCGCACGATGCCGCGCAGAGCAAAGTGCTCGATGTCGCGGACGTAACCCTTCTCTAGCGAGGCCGCCTCGGGCCTGGGGCCGACCCAGCTCATGTCGCCCTTCAGGATGTTGAAGAGCTGCGGCAGCTCGTCGAGCCGGCAGCGCCTGAGAAAGTGGCCGCTTCGGGTGATGCGGGGATCGGACGAGGTCGTGAAGCTGGGACCCGGTACCCCGACGAACATCGTGCGAAACTTGATCATGCGGAAGGCGCGACCGCGCCGGCCGATGCGGGTCTGCAGGAAGAACACCGGTCCGGGACTGTCCAGCCGGACGATCAGCGCGACCACGGCGAGGATCGGAAGCAGCAGCGGCAGGAAAAAGACGGTCAGGCCCCATTCGAGGGCGCGCCGGACGACCAGGTACTGTCGCGACGGCAGCAGAGATCCGAATTCGTTGGGTGACAGGCCGCTGAGCGGCGTGCGGCCGGTCAGGTTCTCCACGACATACCGACGGTCGAGCACCGGCACGCCTGCGATCGCCGCATCGGCGAGGGCTGCAAGCTGGCCCTCTCCAAGATCGCCACTCAGATCGGCCACGATCGCATCGACCCTCAGGCCCCGCTGGCGCACATCGTCGAAATCGAGCCACCGGCAGGTCGGAAGCCGCGGCAGGGAGGCAATTGCCGAATGAGGTGTCACGGCATAGTTGCGCACGAGATAGCGCCCGCGGAGCTGTGCGATTGCCGCCATCCAGAGGACGGTGAGAAAGCCGCTGCCGAAAAGCTGGACGCGCGAATAGTCCAGACGCAGCAGCAGAAGGATGGCGGCGATCAGGGCGTAGGTGATCACCGCCACTGGTGCGACGTGCGCCGCATCGAGCCCTGCCCCCGGAAATGCGTTCAGCCGACGCCCGCAGTACCACACGATCGCATAGGCGATGGCGGTGGTGACAATCGTAAGTTCTGACGCGTCGAACGGGCCGACGAACGGCTCATCGGTCGCATAGAGCGGGATCGGCAGCACGACGCAGAAAAGGAAGCCCAGAACGGCGTCGACCCAGCTCTCGATGAAGCGCTGGGGCGCCGACCGCATGCGCGGCGTACCGGTCGTCCGTTGTTCGTCGGATGACAAGTCTCCCTCAGCCGCGATGGCTCTCGGCACGCCCTCTCCCCGTGTGGAACTACCGGACATTCCCACAGGGACCCGGCCGACCGTCTCCACGTTCATACGCGACGCTTCCTAACCCGGACTTCCCGATCCGGCGCATGCCGCTTCGACGTAATTGCACCCGTGATGATTATATCTCGATCATCACCGCGGCGTAAAGCTTTACGCCAACAGTTCGTTGCGACTGAACGACTGCGCCCACCCCATGCCGAGCAGGGCTGCCGTCACGAAGCCGATGGCTGGTATCTGCAGGCTGAAGTCGATCAGCGAATGAAGGATCGGAACGGCGGCCACCGCGAAAGCCGCGGCGGGCAGATTCCGGTAGGCGCGTCTGCGCGTCAGGCCACCGCGCAGGGAGACCGCCCAGGGCAAGACCACCACGACCATTGCGGGGATTGCCGCGAATATGCCGAGTTCGACCACCGTCTCCAGGGGCGTTGAGTGGGCGATGTCATTGGGCTGCAGGCTGTTGGCGGGCTGCAGGAGGGTAAAGACGTCGCCGAACCCGCCCAGTCCCCACCCCATCCAGGGCGACAACGCAATCCCCTGGAATGCGGCCGACCAGATCCGCAGGCGCGATGAATCGTCGACCGAGACGGCAAACTTGGAAAGCAGGCCACTGCCCGCAATGCCGCCGACCACGACAAGGACCACAAACGCGACAAAGAAGATGCGCCCCAGCTGCGAGCGCGACCTGCCGCGGCCCCGCAAGAGAAGCAGGCCGAGGAACAGCATCCCAGCCATCGAAGCGCCGAAACCCGCCCGGGAAGCGGACATCAGCATCCCCCCCAGCATCAACAGCGAGAGGGCAAGCAGGACGACGCGCGGGCCGGTGAACCAGTCCACGAGGCGGACATCCTCTTCTTCGTCGTAGCCGTACGGAACTTTTGCTTTCGTGCCGTGACTGTTGAAAACCAGCCCGAAGGCTGCGACCACGCACATGCCCATGTAGCAGGCGAACGAGTTGCTGTTGACGAAGGTGCCGCCCATCTGGCAGCGGTCGCCGGGAGTGAGCTCGAACTGCTTGCGCAGGTAGCTGCCGAGATAGCAGGAGTTCGTCGACATCTGCATCGCGATGCCATAGCTCACGACCAGAACGCCGCTGGCCACCAGCGCAATGAGTAACCAACGCGCATTGTCGCGGTCGCGGCACAGGGCCCGCGCTATCAGGAAGATCAGCGCACAAGCCAGGCATTTCAGGAGAGAATTGCGGGCCGCGTCGGCGGCAATCGCCGGGATCGGCGCATGGGCACTGCCGAGGATCTCGGCGGCGCGGATGAACAGCCAGGCATCGGCGGTGAGCGGCGCCCATGTCGTCATCTGCCACAAAGCGAACCCAGCAAACAGAAGCCAGCAGCCGATCAGCACCAGCAACGGCAGACGCTCGATCGCCCCCACGGCATGTCCCCCGCGGGCGCCGAGCCCCAGCGACACCGGAATTGCGATCAGGCCGAGCAGCACGCAAAGCGGTGCCCACGCCCAGTCTCGATTGCCGCCCATGGGAAGTGCTGCCAGCACGACCACGGCGAAGAAGACGAAGACCGCGGTCTTGTCGATGGCACGGCGGACGAACCACTGCCAGTCGCGAAGCACGACCACGCCCGGTTCGTGGCCCTTCTCGGTCCATTCCGTCATGGCTTCCTCTTCCTGCGTTCCGTCAACAGACGCGTGAGTTCGTCCTGCGCGCCTGCCTCGTTGCGCACGAAATAGCGGATGAACAGCTCGTCAACCGGGGTCCGGATGGCGTCGGCGAACCAGTCTCGACCGGACGACAGCTGCCAGGTCCGCGCGACATAGAGGGCGACCCTCTCGCGCTGCTCCCTCGTCAGCGCCTGCCAGTTGTCGAGGATCAGCCTCAGTCGCGCCGGCCACAGCGGCAGGAGCATGGGCGCAGTATCGATCGACATCAGGAGCGGCGCGACCGACCTCTGGGAAGGTCCCTCCAGCGCCAGCCGCACGGACGAGAGGCGCAGCCACTGAACGCCCCGGGCAGGATCCTGTCCCAAGCCTGTTCGGAGGTCGTCCTCGGCGCGATTCAGCCATTCGGTCCGCTGCTGGGCCGTCGGCGCGAAATAGGGTGACAGGGCGGCACCGGCCAGCAGCTCGGACCGCTGGAAGTAGCGAATGGCGATCGGATCGGACTCGACCGCTCGGTCGAGCCTGTCGATGGCACTCAGCACTGCGTCCAGTGAGATCTTGTAATTCAGCCGAAGCGCCGTCGTTGCCGCGTCGGCCTGCTGCGCCTGCCACGCGCTCTTCATCACAGGCCATGCGAACCAGACGAGAAGAAGCCCGCCCAAGCCGAGCAGTCCACGCACGAGCCCATTGATTGAGACGCCCAGAAGCCACTCCCCGTATCGTCGGGCTGTGTCATAGCCCTTTTTTGTGCACTCAACCGCTGTAATTCTGAGATGTCAAAGGGCTTGGGAGGGTGTGGCCTGGGGCGGAGCTGCCGATTCTGGTGGCGGAGCCGCCGCTGGCGTCGGCGGAGGCACAGGAGCCTGCAACGACACCGGCTCCAGCGGAACCGCCGTATCGGCAACGGGCGCCGGCGCAAGTGTATGGACCTGCACCTCGACCGAGGCATTGACCGTAACCTCGGACGATCCGGTGAAGGTGCCCTTGATCGGCATGGCCTGCTCCGGGTCGCGTCCGACCGCCACGCGGATCAGCCGCTCGCTTCCGATGATCCCATTGGTCGGGTCGAATTCCACCCAACCGGCGCCCGGCAGGTAGACCTCCATCCAGGCATGGGGATAGGCATGGGTCGTCGCCTCGCCCGGCGCAGTGTCGAGCGCGGGATCGTAGAGGTAGCCAGTGATGAAGCGCGCCGCGAGACCCAGTGATCGGCAGCATTCCATCATCAGCAGGGCGTAGTCGCGGCAGGTCCCGCCGCCGGTCTCGAGCGTGACTGCCGGCACCTGCGTGCCGATCTCGAACCGCATTGCGTAACTCAGCTTCTGCTGGATGCCCATGCAGACCCGCTTCAGGAGTTCGAACGTATCGTTGCCACCCTCACCTTCCATGAATTGCTTGGTCCAGGGCCCGACGATCGAACTCGGGTCCGGATAGGAGCGCTCGATGTAGCGCGCCAGGTCAGGTGCCTCCTCCGCGGCGTAACTGAACGGCAAGGTACGGGCGAATTCCTCGATAGGCGGTAGTTCGGGCGGGACGCCGAAATGCTCGAGCTGGATCGTGCTGACAAGCTCAAGAACCTGGGTCTTGCCCTCGAACGACGCGATGGCGATCGAATTGCCGAAGGGATCGTGGATCCAGCGCACCTGGGCCGCAGGGTCGATCACCAATCCGGTGCGAAGAAGCCGAAGGTCGTGACTGTCGCGCGGGCGGAACATCAGCCGGTGATCGCCGAGCGACACCGGCTCGGAGTATTCGTAGCGAGTGCGGTGGACGATCTCGAGGGTGCGCATCAGGGCGGGATAATGCCCGAACGCTGACGCGGTTGCACCTGTGCCGAAGATAATCCGGGAGAGAACTCAGGCGAACGGATACGGCCCCGGAAAGCTTCCGATCGGGACGTAATGGGTGACGAGCCCCGTTCTCTCCCGCCAATGATGCAGCAGCATCGCCGGCGGCTCGATGTGCGAAGCGGGCCTGGCGTCGGCCCGAAGCTGCAGCGCGATCGTCGTCGTCGTGGACGGCGCGGTACACAACATCGTGCCGCCGAACCGCAGCTGCATGAAGCGGTGGACGTGCCCGCACAGGAGGCGCTCGACCTGCTTGTGCCGCGACAGGACCGCGGCAAGCCGCGATCCCTCCCGGCAGGAATAGAGGTCCATGTAGGGAATGCCCGTGTCGAACGGTGGCTGGTGCATCATCACGATCGTCGGGCGCGATGGTTCGGCAGCCAGCATGAGATCGAGCCAGGCCGCCCCCTCTTCGCTCACCGCCCCGTGGTGCAGGCCCGGCAAGGTGACGTCGAGCGCCACGATGCGCACGGGGCCACGGTCGCCCACCGCATAGTCGATCGGGCCCTGCGCCGGCAGCCACGGCTGTCCGGCAAACGCCTGACGGAAGGCCTCGCGTTCGTCATGGTTGCCCGGAATTGCCAGCGCGGGCACGTCGAGCGACGCCAGCAGCCGGGCCAGCATGGCGTATTCGTCGGCGTGGCCATGATCCACGAGGTCGCCGCTCAGCAATATCAGGTCGGGTCGTGGATCGAGCGTGTTGACATGCGCGACCGCGGCCGCGAACTGCGCGTTTGAATCCACCACGCCCTGATAGAGTTCGCCGTTGGCTCGAACGTGCGGATCGGAGAGGTGCGCGATCAGCATTCAGGCCGGCTTGCGGTCGAACCGCTCCAGACCTTCCCGCCCCTTCGGCGTGATCGCATAGACACCTCGCTCGACCCTCTCGAACCAGCCATAGACATCCTGTTGCAGGATCTGGGCCGCTTTCGGCGCATCGCCGGCCTTGCGCAGCGCCGCCACCTTCATCGGTCCGTTCGCCGCCAGCAGCTCGGCGCAGCGCAGCGCTTCCTGGCGGTAGGCCGTCATAAGCGGCGCCCGCATGGCCTGACCGCCGAGATTGGGATCACCGACCCGGCGAGCATGCTCGCCCAGCATGCGGCCGGCCTTTCGCTTGTTCTGGCGCGGGACATAGGGCGCGGGATCCAGCACTACGTCGGCCTTGCCCTTGGCCACCACGATGAAGCCCAGGCCCAGGCGTCGGCAAAGCTTCTTCACGTTCTTCATCTGCTTCGGCCACTGGCCGACGGCGAGATAGACCAGATCGGTGAGCGCCAGCCGGTCGACGCCCTGCAGAACCAGACCGAGCCCGAAGGTCCGCTTCAGCTCGACGACCACGGGCGGCTCCCTGCCGCGGACCGCCACCACGTCGCAGCCACGCACCTCGCCCTTGACGACATAATCCTGTCCTTCGAGCAGCGCCTTCACCGGCGCATAGAGGTCGCTCTCCAACGTCATGGCGGCGCACGCTATCATGCTAAGAAGTGGGCAAATGAGGAAAAACACATGACCGAGTTGCTGGATCAGGGCGCCGCCGCCATCGCTGCCGCCGTGCGTACGGGCAAGACGACGGCCCGCGACGTGGCCGAGATGGCCATCGCCCGCGTCGAGGCGCGGAACGGGCAACTCACCGCCATCGTCGACTTCGATCCCGCAGAGGCCCGAGCCTCCGCGGACGCCGTCGATGCGAGACGCAAGCAGGGCTGCGATGGCGCGATCCTCGGCGTCCCCTACACGGTGAAGGACACGACCTGGGTGCAGGGCCGCACCGTCACCAACGGCTCGCTCCTCTACAAGGATTTCAAGCCGCCGCGCGATGCCGTCGCCGTCGAACGCCTCAAGGCCGCCGGCGGCATCTTCCTCGGCATGACCAACACGCCGGAGATGGCCGCCAAGGGCCACACCGAGAACAAGGTCTACGGTCCGTCCCGTCATCCGATGAATCCGGCATTGACGCCGGGAGGCTCCTCGGGCGGCGCAGCGGCAGCCCTTGCTGCGGGCTTCACGCCGATCGCGCTCGGTACCGATGGCGGTGGCTCGGGACGGCGGCCCGCCTCTCACTGTGGCGTCGTTGGTCTCAAGACTTCGGCCGGCGCCATCCCTGCCCCGTTCGGCTTCGGCGGCGCCTACGGCCCGCTCTACGGCGTGACGGCGCCCATGGGCCGCACCGTCGCCGACGCCAAAGTTGCGTTCGAGGTGATGGCCGGACCCGACCGGCGCGACCCCCATTCGGTAGCGCTGCTCGATGTGCCGCCGCCCAGTAGCCCGCGCATCGCGGTGAGCCCACGGCTCGGCCTCGGCGTGCCCGTCGATCCCGATGTCATGGCGGCCTTCGAGGCCGCCGTGGCGAAGCTGCGCGCCGCCGGCTGGCGTATCGAGGAGGCCGATGTCATCTGGCCCGGCGATACGTCCGAGACTGCGTTCGCCGCCGTCAACAGTTCAGCCTCCGCCCTGCTCTATGGCCAGCAACAAGCCACCGACAAGAACCTGTTCGGCGACAACATCTCGAGCCTGATCGAGCGCGGCCGGTCGGTGCCGGGCACCGATGTCGTCGCCGCCTTCCGCTTTGCCGACGCCTGCGCCCGCTCGGTGGCGCAGTTCTTCACCGAGTACGACTACCTGCTGACGCCGACGACCGCCTGTGTCTCCTGGCCGGTCGAGCAGGTCTATCCGAAGATCATCGAGAACAAGGAAGTCGGCCCACGCGGCCACGCCGCCTTCACGCCGCTGTTCAACCTCGCCCTCGCGCCCGCCATCTCGATCCCCTGCGGCACGGGTCGTGACGGGCTGCCCGTCGGCCTGCAGATCGTCGCGCCACGGCTGCACGACCGTCCGTTGCTGGCGATGGCGCAGCGCGCCGAGACGGCGCTCGGCTCCGGTTGACCCGCCACCAGCACAGGCTCCGGGACTCATGCAGCTGACCGAAATCCTCATCGTCGTGGGCGTGGCCTTCGTCGTCGCCATCGCCGTCAGGGTCTTCCGCGCACGCCGGGCGGCGCGCAATCGCGGACCTGCCCATATCCACGAGGCGCTGATGAAGCGCGCCGAGCTTCACACCGAGCGCAGTCCTTTCCTCAAGAAGGTCGTGAGCGAGTTCAAGGCCAATGGACACGTCTCCAACCGCCAGGCCGAAGCAGTTGCAAAGGCGCTGAAGCGGTTCGAGGGGAAGTGAGCGGCGATCCGCATTGAACGCAATCGTCACCTGACCGATAGTCGCCGCGCATTGGGGAGTGCAGGAAAAAGCATGGCGCAACCGGCGAAGACCACGACGGCCAACCTTCCGCTCTGGAAGAAGGTTCTCTTCAGCCTGATCCTCCTGGTGGGATTCCCCATCGCCGGCATCCTGGCGATCGAGGGCGTGGGCTACGCGATCATGCACTTCAAGTACGGCGTGCCCGGCAAGACCTACGGGCTTTGGACCCATGACGCCGAGCTCGGCGCGATCCATTCCCGCAACGGCTATAACTCGAACTCCGAGACGAACAATTACGGCTTCCGCAACAAGGAGGACGTCTTCGAACCGAAGCCGCCGGGCTCGATCCGCGTCATCGCCTATGGCGGCTCGACCACCTTCTGCTTCAACCTCGAGACCGACCAGGCCTGGCCGATCCGGCTGCAGGAGGAGCTTCGCAAGTATGCCGGACCGAAGTCCCAGGTCCTCAACGCCGGCGCCATCGTTTGGTCGATCGGCCAGGAAGTGGCACGGGCGAAGCGTGACCTGCCCAAGCTCAAGCCTGACGTGGTCATCATCTATTCCGGCCTGAACGAGGAGGCTAACGCGCGTCACCTCGAGGAGGAGGGAGTGAGCCTCAAGGACGCGGTCGCCCAGGGCAAGCATGGCCTGTTCGCGACGAACCTCGACCAGTCGCGCTGGCTGAAGCGCAACTCGCTGATCGTGCGCTACATCGAATACCTGAATCCCTTCGGGCCGACTCACAGTTCCGCGCCGGTCCCGGAGTATCCGATCGTCCCGGAGGTACGGGAAAACTATAATCGGACGCTTCGCGAGTTCATCGAACTCATCCGGAAGAACGGCGCCAAGCCGCTCTATGTCATCATGGGCGGCCTCCACGACATCGGCCAGAACCGGCTGCTCCTGCGCTACTCGCGGGAGGGAGCCGAGGTGGCGCGCGAAATGGGCGTGCCGGTGATCGACTCAAACGACGTCGTGAGGGACTACAAGGGCAACAAGGCCGATCTCTTCTCGCCCACCGGCGCCCACTGGTCGGCGCTGGGTGCCGAATTGCTCGCGAAGTTCATCGATGAGCAGGCATTGAAAGCCATGGTCAAGCCGAACTGAGCGCGAGCGACGTGCGAATGCACCCTTATCCCATGGCCGATGCCGCCACGCGTGAATTAGGGTGGTGACGTGTCTTCCCGGAAAAACAAGATCGGCGCCGCCGCGGCCCGGCGCCTTGCCCTGGCGGCGCAGGGATTCGGCATTCAGCGTTCCGACGGCGTCGCGAACCTCGGCCATGTGAAGCGCACCATCGACCGGCTGGGTCTGCTGCAGATCGATTCGGTCAACGTTCTGGCGCGCGCCCACTATCTCCCGCTGTTCTCTCGGCTCGGCAACTACGACAGCGCGCATCTCGACGGGCTGGCCTGGGGCCGCAGCAGCCGCCGCGGTCTCTTCGAGTTCTGGGCGCACGAGGCCTCGCTGCTGCCGCTCGCCTCCCAGCCACTTCTGCGCTGGCGCATGGCGCGCGCCGCCGCCGGGACCAGCAAGGGCAAGCTGCAGGAGTTCCGTCGCGAGAAGGCGGCCTATATCGAGGAGGTCCGCCGCGAGGTCGAGGATCGCGGACCCATCGCCGCGTCCGAGCTCGCCAACGGCGGCCCGAAGCGTGGGCCCTGGTGGGGCTGGAACGACGGCAAGCTGGCGCTCGAATGGCTGTTCTTCGCCGGCATCGCCACGACCGCCACGCGACGCGGCACGTTCGAGCGGGTCTACGATCTCACTGAGCGTGTGCTGCCCGCGCACATCCAGGCATTGTCGACACCGTCGCCCGAAGAAGCCCAGCGCGAGCTGCTGCGTCTCTCCGCCCGCGCCCTCGGCGTCGCCACGGAATTCGACCTGCGCGACTACTATCGCCTGCCTGTTGCCGACACCAAGGCGCGACTCGCCGAACTCGTCG
>CAIYWM010000345.1 GCA_903929895.1 uncultured Alphaproteobacteria bacterium | reverse complement strand
GTAGCGCCTCAGACATTGAACCTGAAATGGAACACATCGCCGTCCTTGACGGTGTATTCCTTGCCCTCGAGCCGTAGCTTGCCGGCATCGCGGGCGCCGGCCTCGCCGCTCAGCGTGACGTAGTCGTCGAAGGCGATGGTCTCGGCGCGGATGAAGCCCTTCTCGAAATCGGTATGGATGACGCCGGCCGCCTGCGGCGCGGTGGCCTCGCGGCGCACCGTCCAGGCGCGGGCTTCCTTCGGGCCGACCGTGAAGAAGGTGACCAGGTCGAGCAGGGCGTAGCCCGCACGCACGACGCGCGCGAGACCGGTTTCCTCGAGGCCGAGCGACGACAGATAGTCGCTCTGGTCCTCGGCCGGGAGCTGCGCCACCTCGGCCTCGATGGCGGCCGAGATCACCACCGACGGCATGCCGCGTGACTTCGCGAAGGCCTCGGCCTTGGCGCTGTGGGCGTTGCCGGTCGCGGCCGAGCTTTCCTCGACGTTCAGCACGTACATCATCGGCTTGGCGGTGATGAGCTGCAGCCGGGCAATCACCGCGCGCTCGTCATCCGTCAGCTTGGCTTCACGGGCCGGCTTGCCGTCGCGCAGCGCCTCGAGCGCCTTCTTCACGACGGGCACTTCGGCGGCAGATTCCTTGTCGCCGCCCTTGGCCTTCATCTCCAGGTTGGGCAGGCGCTTTTCCAGGCTGTCCATGTCGGCCAGCATCAGCTCGGTTTCGACGACCTCGGCGTCGCTCACCGGATCGACCTTGCCGCTCACGTGCGTGACGTCGCCATCCTCGAAGCAGCGCAGCACGTGGACGATCGCATCGACCTCGCGGATGTTGCCGAGGAACTGGTTGCCCAGGCCCTCGCCGCGCGACGCGCCCTTCACCAGGCCGGCGATGTCGACGAATTCGAGCTGGGTGTTGATGATCTTGGCCGAACCCGCAATGGCTGCGAGCTTGTCGAGCCGCGGATCGGGCACGGCGACGCGGCCGACATTGGGCTCGATGGTGCAGAACGGATAATTGGCCGCCTGCGCCGCCTGGGTGGCGGTCAGCGCGTTGAACAGGGTCGACTTGCCGACGTTCGGCAGGCCGACGATTCCGCAATTGAAACCCATGATCTACTCTTTGCTGTCCTTGGCGCCCTTGATGTCGAGGCGGGCCGGAAGGTCGGGAGGCGGCGCGAGATGCGCCACCCGGCTCATGTATTTCTCGTCGGCCTTGGCGCCGCCTTCGATCAGCAGCGCCGCTTCCTCGGCCAGCGCGCTCAGCACCTTCGGGACCCAGCCGTCCTTCGGGTCGCGCTCGTCGCGCTCGAAGTCGCGCAGCACCCAGTGCAGCACCAGGTCCTTGTGGCCCGGATGGCCAATGCCGATGCGGACCCGGCGATAGTCCTTGCCGACATGGGCGTCGATGTCGCGCAGGCCGTTGTGTCCGCCGGCCCCGCCGCCCTTCTTCATGCGCACCCGTCCGGGCGCGATGTCGAGTTCGTCGTGGAAGACGACCAGCCGGTCGAGCGGCACCTTGAGGAAGCGCACCGCCTCGCCCACGGCCTTGCTCGATTCGTTCATGAACGTCATGGGTTTCAGGGCAATGACACGTTCGCCGCCGAGATGGCCTTCGGCCACCTCGCCGTTGAAACGCGCACGCCACGGGGAGAAGACACGGCGGCGGACGATCTCGTCCACCGCCATGAATCCAACGTTGTGCCGGTGCCCCGCATAGCGCGGCCCGGGATTGCCGAGCCCGACCAGCAGAAGCATCGACGGAGCGGAGCCTTCGCCCGCTCGTTACTTCTTCGCCGGAGCGGGGGCCTTGCCGCCCGCCGCCGCAGCGCCCGCCGCCGGAGCCGCACCTGCCGCCGGCGCAGCGCCGTCGGCCGCAGCCCCTTCCGTCGCGGCCGCTTCGCGCGCCACGGTCGGGGCGGCGATCGAGGCCACGGTCGCGTTCTTGTCGCGGGTCACCACGCGCGCGCTCTCGGGAATGTTGAGCGTCGACATGTGGATCGAGTGGCCGATCTCGAGGCCGGTCAGGTCGACCTCGAAGAGTTCCGGAATCGAATCGGCCCGGGTGCGGAGCGTGATCTCGTGCAGCACGATGTTCAGCACGCCGCCGCGCTTGATGCCGGGCGAGGCCAGCTCGTTGCGGAAGCGCACGGGCACCTGCACGGTGATGATCGAGTCGGGTCCGATCCGCAGGAAGTCGAGATGCAGAGGCTTGTCCGTCACCGGATCGACCTGCACGTCGCGCGGCAGGACATCGTAGTCCGTGCCATCGACGGCGATCTTCATGCGGTGATTGAAGTAGCCTTCCTTGTGAATCTCGCGCTCGATCGTCTTCGGCTCGACGGCGATCATCACGGGAGGCTGCTTGTCGCCGTAGATCACGGCGGGAATCAGTCCTTCGCGACGACTGGAACGGGCGCCCCCTTTGCCGGCCCGGTCCCTCATCTTCGCGACGACTTTGGTCGTCTCTGCCATTTCAATTCTCCTTGGGTTGCTCTGTCATCGCGGCGTGGCCTCCAGGGGTGCCCATCGCCGGATCTCTTGAAATTTCTAGTCGAACAGGCTCGAAACGGACGCCTCGTCGGTGATGCGCCGCATCGCCTCGGCCATCAGCGTCGCGATGCTGAGCGGCTTGATGTTGGGCGACACCCGCACCGCCTCGGTGGGCATGATCGAATCCGTGATCACCATCTTCGCGATCGGCGAGGCCGCGATGCGGGCGACCGCGCCGCCCGACAGCACGCCGTGGGTGATGTAGGCCGAAACCGACGTGGCGCCCTGGTCCATCAAGGCGACCGCGGCATTGCACAGCGTGCCGCCCGAATCGACGATGTCGTCGATCAGGATGCAGTCGCGGTTCTTCACATCGCCGATCACGTTCATGACTTCGCTGATACCGGCGGCCTCGCGGCGCTTGTCGATGATGGCGAGGTCGGCATCGATGCGCTTGGCGATGGCGCGGGCACGGGCCACGCCGCCGGTGTCGGGCGACACGACGGTGAGGTTGCGGTTGCTCAGCGTCTCCTTGATGTCCTTGGAGAAGACCGGGCCGGCATAGAGATTGTCGAGCGGGATGTCGAAGAAGCCCTGGATCTGGCCGGCATGCAGGTCGAGCGTCAGCACGCGATGGGCGCCGGCATGGGTGATCAGGTTGGCGACCAGCTTGGCCGAGATCGGCGTGCGCGAGCCGACCCTGCGGTCCTGGCGGGCATAGCCGTAATAGGGGATTACCGCGGTGATGCGGCGAGCCGAGCTGCGGCGGAGCGCATCGATGGTGATCAGCAGTTCCATCAGATGGTCGTTGGCCGGGAAGCTCGTCGACTGGATGACGAAAACGTCCTCGCCGCGGACATTCTCGAGGATCTCGACGAAGATCTCGTTGTCGGAGAAACGGCGTATGTTCGCCTTGACCAGCGGCAAGGCCAGTTTGGCGGAAATGGCTTCGGACAGCGGTTTGTTGCTGTTGCCGGTGAGAATCTTCATGGATCGCTGCCCTCGCGCCGGGGCGGGAAGTCGTTAAGCCGTTGATCTAAAACGACAAAACGGCCATCCCGGGCCGCGACGGGGCGGAACATACCAATGAGTCGGAGCGCTGTAAACGCCCTGAAATATGGGCTTTTCGCCGCTCCCGATCGCGGTGCCCTCGAAACCTGGCCGCGTCAGGCGTGCGGGTTGGCGACGAAGGGCCACTGCGTCTTGTCGGCCTTGGTGTAGGGCAGCAGCGACCAGTCCGGCACCAGCGCGCCCGGTGCGGCGACATAGACCACCTCGCTGGCGATCGGCGCATAGGCCGCATGGAAGTGCTGCATCGACTTCACGACGACGACCTTCTTGGTCGACGGATCGATGCCGAGCTTGGTGAAGCAGTCGAGGCTGTGGCACTGCGAGCGCTTGGTGTTGACGATCACCGTCACGCCCTCGATCTGCAAGGCGGCCACGTCGCCGATCGGATTGGTGCCCTTCCGCGCGCCGCCGAACTGGATGAAGACGTCCTTCTCGAGCTTCAGCACCTTGGCGCGCGCATCGACCGGAGGGCCGGACTGCGGTCCGAGCTTGCCGCCGAGACGGATGTCGAGCTCGGCGCCTTCGCCGACCTCGAAGGCGAGCTTCACGGCGCCGGGATCCCAGAACATGGCGATCGCCGCGTCCTGCACCTTGCCGTCGAGCAGGGCCTTCAGGACGAAGGTCGAATCCGAGGCCGCGCCGCCGCCGGCATTGTCCGACACGTCGGCCAGCACCATCGGCTTGGGCAGGTTGTGCGAGCTGACCCGCGCCATGGCGGCCTCCAGCGTCACATAGGGCGGCTGGGTGGCCTCGCGCATGGCGAAGAACTCCTGGCCCAGCTCCTTGGCGATCTTTTCCGCCTTGGCCTTGTCGCCGTCGGTGACGGCGATGATGCGGCTGCTCATTTCCTTGATGTCGGACCACGGGAAGCCGTGGGCGACCGAGAGCGAGAGCACGCCATCCTTTCCTTCCATGGCCATCAGCTTGTCGACGAAGCCGCGCATCGGCTGGCGCGTGGTGTGGAACACGCCGATCATGCGGCAGTCCCAGGTGGCCATCACCGGCCTGGTGCGGCCCTCGATCGCGCCTTCCATGACGTTGAACAGATCGTCGGCGCGGTCCGACACGTCGACATGCGGGTATTCCTTGAACAAGACCAGCGCCGTGGCGTCGCGCATCGTGCCTTCGCCGATGTTGCAGTGGAGATCGAGCTCGACGCCGACCGGCACGTCCGGCCCGACCACCTTGCGCACATGGGCGAGCAGGTCGCTTTCGCAATCGTCGTAGCCCTCGGCCACCATGGCGCCGTGCATCGACAGGAACACCGCGTCGACCGGCATCGCGGCCTTCAGGTCCGCGATGATCTCGTCACGGAACGCCTCGTAGACCTTCTTCACCGTCTTGCCGGCCGGCTGGGCGAAGGCGCAGAGGCTCTAGACCACCAGCCAGGCCTTGGCCTCGGAGCGCTTGCGCCAGACGTCGAGCGGCGCGCCGATCTTCGGGACGTTTGCGCCGTAGCTGCCCTTGCG
>CAIYWM010000344.1 GCA_903929895.1 uncultured Alphaproteobacteria bacterium | reverse complement strand
GACCAGCTACGCTCTCCATGGCTGCTCTCCTCTATAAGTGGGCCCTTGGGGCACCTCGCAGTGACCCCGCATTAGTTCCCTCTTGGAGAGCAGCCACTCAAGCCGCCCTTCATCCGCAATCACACCACCTCAGGACGACAGGTTTGATTACTCCGCCGCCTGCTTCTGGGCGAGGCGATCGGGCGTCAGCGTGTAGGTCGTGAACTGGCGGTTCAGCGCCGGCATTGGGCAGGCTTCGAGGTGACCCTCGGCCGGGCGCATCAGGATCATGGCTGTGGTGGCCGTCGAGACGCCGCGCGAGTTGAGGCGCGGCGGGCGGCACACCGAGTAGGGCGTGCCCCAATCGTCGAAGAAGGCCTGACGAAAATCTTCCAGCGTGAGCTTGCCGCGCTTGGGCGAGAGCTGGTCGCGCACCCGCTTGTCGCGATAGATCGAGTCCGGCGTCTCGGCGAGGCCGGTGTCCTTCACCTTCGCGCGCGCCGAGTCGGCGATCCAGTGATTGGCGTGGACGTAAAGGCCATGGTCGGGCGCGATCCAGAAGGTCTCGTCGGGTGCGCATTCGAAGCCAAAGGCCTCCCCGCCACAATGGCTCACCGCCATGTGGTTGGAGCCGGGCTTGGGCGTCGACACGATCGTCTGCACCGCGTTGGCGAGATGGGCGGCCTCCAGCACCTTGCGGCGGATGAAGGGCAGCGGCACGCCGGGGCCGCGCTGATAGTCACGGTCGCATTCGAGGGCATTGGCCGTTAGGCCGATGCCGGCCGAGTTGAGGCCCGAGCGCGCAAGGCCACCCGCTTCGGTGAAGGTCAGGATGTCGGGCCCGTCGTCGCGGCGGATGCGCAACACCACGCCGGTCTCGGCGCATTCCGACCGCCAGTCCCAGTTCTGGCCGTGCAGCAGCACACCGTCGGCACTCGCTTCGGGAAGAGCCAAGGCAGCCGTACAGCCATCGGGAAAGTGCTTGGCCGCCTGCTGCTTGCGCGCCGCCACGACCATCTCGGTGCGGGCGTTCATCAGCACCACGGCAGCGAAGGGCTCGTTCGCACCCTCGGCGATGCCGCGCATTTCTTCGGTGTAGGTCGGATCGAATTTGTCGATCAGCGGCACCATGGCCTCGGCGCGCTGCTCCAGTTCCTTCCAGTCGACGCCCGACTTGAGCAGCGACTCGGCATACATCTTGACGCCGCGCTTCAAGCGATCCGCGGCGGCCTTGCCGTGCATCCGACCCCGCTCCCTGGGACCGCCGGACAAATCGATCAGCGGGAAGGGAGCATAGTCGGTCATGGGAGCCTCTTAAGGGTGACCCAGCAGGGCCTGGCGGAAACGGTCCTTGAGATGCGCACCGTCCTGCGGCGGCATCACGAACTCCAGCTTCTCTACCATGACCTTGACGAGCCGGAACACCGGACCCTTCTTGGTGCGGACGTCCTTCACGAGCTCGGCGACCTCGCCGGCCTCACGCACCGTCGTTGAGTCGGCGATACCGCAGCCGCGCGCGATCATCGCGAGATCGGTGCCGGCGCCGGAATCGGTCGGGCCGTTGTTGCGCGGGCTGGTGTGGGTGGCCTGGTTGCCGGTCTCGCCGAACTTCTCGTTGTCGAGCACGACGATCGCCAGGTTCTCCGGCATCTGCGTCGCTACGGTGGCCAGCGAGCCCAGGCTCATCAGCATGTCACCGTCGCCGGTGATGACCAGCACCCGCTTCGTGGGCTGCGCCAGGGCGAGGCCCAGGCCCATGCCGACCGGGGCGCCCATCGAGCCCCAGAGCGGCATGTTGAGCGGACGGTCACCCGCGGCGGTGATGTCCCAGTTCGACGAGCCGAGGCCCGCGATGACCAGCAGGTTGTCGTCGGCGCCGTCGAGGAGTTGCTTCACCAGCGGGCGGCGCTGCAGCGTGGCCCTGTGCGCTTGTGTGCTCATCTCACTTCTTCCCGAAATTCTTGATGCCGATCAGCTTCTGGCGCAGCAGCACGGCGACGGCCTGGCCGCCGTTGAAGGCCGAGCGCGCGGCGGCGTCGACGGTGGTCTTCACCTCGGCGGCATTGTCGACCGAGTAGAGCAGCACGCCCATCGCCTCGAGCACCTTCGGCGTGCCCTGGCCCATCGGATACTGCCAGGAATTGAACTCGCCCCAGTCGCCACGCATCGTGATCAGGGTCAGGAACGGGAAGCGCAGCGTCTTGGGCATGCCCATCAGGTTGATGGTGTTGCCGACGCCCGAGCTCTGCATCAGCAGAACCGAGCGCTGGCCGCCCAGCCACGCGCCGGCGGCGAGCGGAATACCCTCCTCCTCGGTCGTGAGGGCCAGTGTGCGGATCGAGTTCGACCTCTGGCAGGCCTCGATCAGCCTTCCATGGCCGGCGTCAGGCACGTGATAGACCTGCTTCACGTCGTGGTCCTGGAAGACCTCGAAAATCTGGTCGCGCCAATCAACTGTGGAAGGGGCAGGCTGCGTCGGGGCGGCGGTCATGTTTCTCCCATCCGGCTCAAGTCGGCGGCACATTAGCTATAACGCCAGCGTAACTCGACGACCGTTGGGAATGAACAGATATAACTATATTGTATCGCTCGATGGAGATTTCCCAACTTCGCACCCTGATCCATGTCGCCGAACTCGGCAGCCTGAGCAAGGCGGCCGACCGGATCGGCATCGCCCAGCCCGCGCTCAGTCGCCAGATCCGGATGCTGGAGGAGGAGCTGTCGGTCCGGCTGTTCACCCGCCATGGGCGAGGCATGGTCCTCACGGACAAGGGCCGGGAGATCCTCGAACACGCCACCCGCGTCATGACCGAGCTGGAGGAGATCCGCACGACGGCCTCCGATCTCGACGCGCCCCTGCGGGGACGCATCGCCATCGGCTTTCCGCCGACGGTGGCCGACATCCTCTCGCTGCCCCTGGTCGCCGCTTTCGGAAAGAGCCACCCGCAGGTCGAGCTGCGACTGGTCGGCGCCTATACGGGCCATCTGCTTGACTGGCTGCATCGCGGCGAGATCGACGTCGCCATTCTCTACGATCCGAATTCCGTCCGATCGCTGCGGTCGGAGCCGTTGCTGCTCGAGAACCTGTTCCTGATCGGACCGCCCGACTCGGGCCTCTCCGGCGAACGCTCGATCCCGTTCAAGGACCTCGACGGCAAGCGCATCCTCCTGCCCAGCACGCGTCACGGCTTGCGAACGATCGTCGAGCAGTGCGCCGTGGAAGCCGGCATCGCGCTGCATATCGCCATCGAAGCCGATTCCTACGCGACCCTGAAGGATCTGGTGCGTCATGGTCATGGCTGGACGATCCTGCCGCTGTCGCCCATTCACGACGACATCGCCGCAGGTCGCCTAGCCGCGGCACCTCTGACCGATCCGGCGCCGGTTCGGCAGCTGGTCCTGTCCTATCCGGCCGACCGCCCGGTCTCGCGCCTCACGCGATTTGCCGGCGAGACGATCGCCGACATTGTCGCCGATCAAGTCGAGCGGAAGATCTGGCCCGGACGACTGCTCGGCCGCGGGCAGGTCAGAACGACTTGAGCACCACCAGGAAGACGATCGCGACCATCAGCAGGGTCGGCACCTCGTTCCACCAGCGATAAAAGTTGGCGGGGCGGAGGTTCTGGTCCGCGGCGAACTCCTTGCGCCAGCGACCGTACAGGTGGTGCACCACGGTGAGGCCGCAGACCAAGGCGAACTTCGCGTGCCACCAGCCGGCATGCCACCACTCGCCCTGCCAAGTGAGTGCGAGACCGAAGATCCAGGTCGCGATCATCGCCGGGTTCATGATGCCGCGCAGCAGGCGCCGTTCCATGATCTTGAAGGTCTCGCTCTGCGCCGAGCCCTTCTCTGTACTGGCGTGATAGACGAACAGGCGCGGCAGGTAGAGCAGCCCGGCCATCCAGGCGATGACCGAGATGATGTGCAGCGCCTTCAGCACCTCGTAGAGCATCAGGCGGCTCCGGCGATCAGTGGGCAGCCGCGGTGGTTGCCGCTGCACGGCATCGACTTCGCACCATGACAGATCGCGACCTGCGGCTCGGCCAGGATCGCGCGTACGCGGCCGGCGAGTCCCGCGATGAAGGCGGGATGCGTGCCCACGGTCGGTACGCGAACATAGGCCGGCACGCCGCTCTTCTCGCTGAGATGACGATACTCGATGTCGAGTTCGACCAGGGTCTCGGAATGCTCCGACACGAAAGCCAGCGGATAGAGCACCACGGCCTTGCCATCGGTGCCGGCCCGCTCGATCTCGGCGTCGGTCGAGGGACCGATCCATTTCAGGGGCCCGACACGGCTCTGGTAGCAGACCGACCAGTCGAGGCCGCCGATGCGCTCGGCAATCGCCCGGGCGCTGCGCTCGACCTGCGCCTGGTAGGGATCGCCGGCCTTGATGATCTTCTCCGGAAGACCGTGTGCCGAGAACAGCACGCGCGCGGGACGATCGCCCACTTCGGCAAGGCCCTGCTTCACGAGATCGACGGAAGCCGAGATGAATCCGTCCTCATCGGGATAGCAGCAGACGGTTTGTGTCGGTGCGGTGAGCTTCGCGGCAGCCGCGGCTTCCTTCCAGGCCTTCACCGACGACGCCGTCGTCGTCGTGGAGAATTGCGGGTAGAGCGGCAGCAGCACGATGCGATCGGGCGCGAAGCGTTTGACCGATCGCACGACTGCCTCGGTCATCGGATGCCAGTAGCGCATGCAGACGTAGCCGCGCCATTCATGCTCCGGCCCCAGCGCCTCTTCGAGTGCACGCGCCTGGGCTTCGGTCTGGCCGAGGATCGGGGAACTGCCGCCGATCTGCGCATAGATCGCCTGTGCCTTGGCGGCCCGGCGGCTGGAGATGAAGCGCGCCAGCGGCAGCCGGAAGAACGACGGCAGCGAGATGATCGCCGGGTCGCTGAACAGGTTGCGCAGGAACGGCTGGACAGCCTCCGGCGAATCGGGGCCGCCGAGATTGAACAGGACGATCGCAATCTTCATCGCGCGGTCCTCAGCCTGGTTTCCAGTTGCGTACGATCTCGACGAGCCGCGCGACATTCTCCGGCGGCGTCTGCGGCACCACGCCATGTCCCAGGTTGAAGACGAAGGAGCCGTGCCCGAGCTTGTCGAGAATGCGGATCGCCTCGCGCTCCATCGCCTCGCCGCCCGCCACCACCATGATCGGATCGAGATTGCCCTGCACGCAGATGTGCGGCTGGATTTCCTTTGCCGCCCAATGCGCACCGATGCCGGTGTCGAGGGACAGGGCGCTGAACGTCTCGGGCAGGCGGTACATCAGGACGGCAGGACCGACCGCGCGCGGAAAGGCGATGACCGGCACGCCGGGATGACGCTCTCGCAAGGCCTTGGCGATCCGGACCATGGGATCGAGCGACCAATGGAAGAGCTGTTCTTCCGGCAGGACGCCGGCCCAGGAATCGAAGAGCTGAACGGCATCGACGCCGGCATCGACCTGATGGCCGAGATGATCGACCACGGCGTCGATGAGCAGATCGATCAGCAGCTTGAAGGATTCGGGATGGGCATAGGCCCATTTCTTCACCTTGGCGAAATCCTTGCTGCCGCTGCCTTCGATCATGTAGCAGGCGAGTGTGAAGGGGGCGCCGGCGAATCCCAGGAGAGCCTTGTCCTTCGGAAGTTCGGCGCGCGTCCGGCGGATCGCCTCATAGACCGGTGCGAGATGTTCCTGAAGGCGCGCTCGTGACAGCCTGCCGAATTGCGATGGATCGGTCAGCGCCTCCAGCTT
>CAIYWM010000343.1 GCA_903929895.1 uncultured Alphaproteobacteria bacterium | reverse complement strand
TAATAGGACAGCGAAAGAGGAAAACAGTTTTTTCATAATCGGTCGCAAATGTAAGACTAATTGGCGGCAATTTGTGTTAACAGAAAGTTACTCTATTTATGGAGTGTTGAATTAACAATTTGATAAATCAATTTTCGGCTATATGCCGAAATGTTGTTTAATCAACTTCTTGAGGTCGGCTGGGGTATCACCGACCATCCACACGCTGTCGTCCGGGGCAATTCCCGTGCCGTCGAGCGCCAGGTAGATGGGGTCCGGTGCTGGTTTGTCGCGGGCCGCGTCGCGCGCACCGACGGAACGGGCGATCCACTTGTCCCAGCCGAGATGGGCGACCTCAGCCCGTAGATTGTCGCCAACCTTGTTGCTGACAATCGCCACGTAGAGGCCCTTGGCATGGCAGTGCGCCAGCAGCGTATCGGCGCCCGCCAGCGGCTCGAGCCGTTCGAGGTGGATGCGAAAGAACGTCTCGTAGAACACGCGCTCCGCCTCGGCGGCACGTTCGCCGAACAGGGTCGGAAAGATTTCGCGCAGGGAGCCGTGGGCGCGATCCTGGACTTCCGCTGCCGTCCAGGGCTTCAGGCCGAGCGCCGTGAAGGTGTCGCGATAGCACTCGACGATGGTCGGCCAGGTGTTGACCAGGGTGTTGTCCCAGTCGAAGAGGACGGCGCGCGGCGGCTTCAGGCCCTCCGGCAGTCTCACGTCACGGCCTCGCCCGCCTCCGAGAAGCGGACATACTCCTCGCGCAGGCGCCTCGCCGTGGCACCGACCTTGCCGTCGCCGACCTTGTCGCCGTCGATCTTGACGACGGGCGTGACGAAGGAAGTGGCGCTGGTGATGAAGGCTTCCTTGGCCTTCTTGGCCTCGTCCACGGTGAAGGGCCGCTCGACGAACTTGAGCTGCAGCGAATTGCAGATCGACTTCAGTGTCTGCCGCGTGATGCCGGAGAGGATGCCGTTGTCGGTCTGGCGGGTGACCAGCTCGCCGTCCTGGGTGACGATCCAGGCATTGGTCGAGGCGCCTTCGGTGACGCAACCCTTGTCGTCGACCAGCCAGGCCTCGTAGGCGCCGGCTTCGCGAGCGGCCTGCTTGGCCAGCACGTTCGCCAGCAGCGCGACCGTCTTGATGTCGCAACGCTCCCAGCGGATGTCGGGCATGCTCTTCACGGCAACGCCGGGACCGGCATCGGCCTCGATATGCTTGGTGGCCTTGGTCGTCATCACCAGGGCGGGCTTCACCGGCGTGGTCGGAAACCCGTGGTCGCGACGGGCGACACCGCGCGTCACCTGCATGTAGACCAGACCGTCGCGCAGCCGGTTCTTGCGCATCAGCTCGCGCAGGATGAAGCCCATCGTGTTGCGCGATACCGGCCAGTCTATCCTGAGTTCCTTCAGCGAGCGGTCGAGCCGGTCGATATGCGGCTTCTCGTCGATCAACTTGCCGTCGCGCACGCCCACGACCTCGTAGACGCCGTCGGCCAGCTGGTAGCCGCGATCCTCGATATGGACACTTGCTTCCCGATGGTCGACGT
>CAIYWM010000342.1 GCA_903929895.1 uncultured Alphaproteobacteria bacterium | reverse complement strand
CCAGGCGGTGAAGGTCTTGACCGCCGAGGTGCGCCGGGCCAGGGTGGTCCGGGCCGCCCCGCCGCCGGCCAGTGCCGCCAGCCACGCCCGCAGCATCGGCAGACTGAGCGCATCGAGTCCGGCTCCGGGCGCACGTTCCTCGAGGAAGGCGAACAGCGATCGCAGATCGGACAGGTAGGCGCGACGGGTGTGCTCGGATCGGCCGCGTTCCAGCGCAAGGTGCTCGGCGTACTCCTCGAGGATCGCCGCATACCGGTCTGAATCGCTCACTCTCCTACGGTGGCAGATCGCGGGGATACCGGGACCCTTCTGTCGGGCGTGTCGGTTTAGCGGCATTGTCTTCGCACCTGGGCCACTAGCCTCACCGGGGAGGAGGTCACTATGTCGCTGGACCGCGCCTCGCGTGTGCGCGTCGCCGTCGCCGGAGTCCACTGGGCCGCAGCAGGACTCCCATGACCAAGACCACGTCGCTGTTCCTAGCCGCACTTGTCGGACTGCTCGCCTCTGCGATCGGCTACTTGCTGAGCAGTGTGAATTGGAACCGCGCTGTGGTCATCGAGGCTGGGCCGAACAGCGCAGGAGGCTGCAGCGGTACATCGATCGCCACAACCGCGACCGCAAGGTCTGGGACAGAGTTGAGCGCCTGCAGGCGGAGTACCGGCCGACCGCCGCGAAGGCCCGCCCACGCCGTTGGCGGACTGCGAGGCCGCGGTGAGCTGGAGCCTGAACAGTCGGCGGCTGGCCTTGGTAGTGGCGGCGCTAGCGGTGACAGGGGAGGACCTTTTTGCAACGGCGGCAGAGGAATACCTGCGTGAGGTCATAAAGAAAAGTCGCGCCGCAGCGTTATACGATTCGCAACCCGGCAGGAATCCGCGACGGGTCGCGCCAGAATGCGTCGTTGGTGAACCGCTTGAAAAGGTCTGGCGGTAAAAGGGTTTCGCGAGGCTCGGCTTTGACGGTTCCGCGCACCGTGTGCAGACCGGGAGTGCCGGCGCGGTCGTCGAACTCGGTGACGTCATAGTCGACGTGGCCGAAGTCATGCTCGTAATACGGCTCGCCGATGAAGTCGTAGATGGCGCGCAAAGTTGCACCCGGATCAACTGTCAGGGTCTCGTACTGCACCAGCATCAGCCGGTCCCGCTGAGCGCCGTAGCAAGCCTGCTTGAGCGCGTCGTAGGGTCCGCCCACCATGCCGTCGGCGGCTACCACGCCGTTAGCGCGGGTGTACACCGTGCCGCCGGGGTGATAGTTGAAGATCGACGACGGACTGAAGACGTTGCGCTGCACCAGGCGCTCGATGCTGTCCACCACCCAGGGCATCTCACGGACACAGGCGATCACCTTCGCCTCGGGGAACAGCCGCGCGATCGCCGACATCCACGCGCACCAGCCGCGGCTGGTGTCGAAGATCACCTCGGCGGGGCTGTCGGCATAGAAATTGTCGAACAACCCGTGCAGGATGCGCTCACGCTGGGTGTCGTCGATGAACACCGAATACTCGTTGCGGGCACTCATCTGACCGAGCAACGCACCGAACAACCCGGCCAGCGGACCCGACATCCCCGCCTGGAAGCGCGGGTTCTGACGTAGCAGTGCCGCGAGCAAAGTCGACCCGGAACGCGGAAGGCCCGAGATGAAGTGCATTGTTGCCATGGAAACTCCTCAAAGGGTGAAACTCCCCGGCTCAAGCATTTACGGGAAAGTGCCGGGACACCAGCCAGGGCGCCCGCCGCACCGATGAAGGATAGGTGAACGAGCTGGCTAGGTTCTCAACTGAGCGATCCCGGGGGCTGATCGACAGATCGTCAGCCGTTCTTCTTCTTCCAGAACATCCAGCTTCGTCGCGGCGTGGCGGCGACGAGCTCGCTGCTGGAGTGCTTCCCGCCACACCACTGGTTGGCCGGCACGCTGCTGCGGACCATGTCGACGTGATTTCCGCATCCGGCCCAGGTGGTCTTCCCGCAGACACGGCACTTCGTAGCCCGGCACATATGCGCGCTCCT